>JAEEVT010000163.1 GCA_016291005.1 Prevotella sp.
CCTTGCGTCAGCCATGATGAATGGGTCGCTAAGGTCGATGTCGCTGCGCAGCTCCTGGGCAGACGATGGAAGTAAAGAGGTGAAAGTGAATAGAAGAAAGGTAATACGCTTCATATTGCATTAGTTTTTGATGATTATTTTGCGGCTTGTGTTTCCTTGCCTGACAATATAGAGGCCAGGTGGAAGACCCTTGGTGCTGTTGCCTATGCGACAGCCATTGATGCTGTATATGGTCTTCGGTGTGTTCTTAGCGCTCTGTTCCGTTTCTCCGAGCATTGAACGGATTTCTGTTTCCTTACTACCGACGGGCAACAATAGCGTGGTGATACTCTGCGTGGGCAGGGTGATGGTCATCATTTTGTCGCTGACGGTGAAGTCATAGATGCGCTTCAAGTCTTCGGAGGCTGAGGTGCGGTAGGCCTTGACCTTGGCTTTTGCAGGCACTTCGGCGAAATGAGACAAATCTATGCGATGGATGGCCTTCGTCCCTTCGTTGAGCACGACGAGCACAAGGGTATCTTGGGCGGCATTGATAGCAGCCAGGGACTGGTCGCAGTCGCTGGCGATGATGTCGTAGCCGCTGGGGATGAAGCGCGAGCACTGCTGGCGTACGTAGTAGTTCTTGTTGCGGCTGAAAGTCTGGTTGGCAAAGTTGCCCGTGACGGTACACCATTGGTCGTTGTCCTCTTCCATCACTTGCCAGTCTATCCAAGCCTCGGGTTGAAGGTAGCGTATGTCGTCGAAGAGCTTCTGAGCCAGTGCTAAGTTGCCGCCCAGCCCGCTGCCGCCGGCTCCCACTTCGCTCATCCAAAGAGGTATTCCGGCCTTTTGTGCAAGTTGTGCCAGCCGTTTCCGGTCGGCGTTGGTCACGGAGTAGGTGTGCGTGTTCCACTGGCTGACGAGTGGGAGCACGCCCGCCGACTTGTAGGCATTGAAGTCGGCAACAGACTGCGCCACCTTGGTCTCGTCGCTGGCTGAAATCACGGTGCTGAGCCCCGAAGCCTGCAGGATGGGTGCGAGGACGCGAAGGAAGTTGATTTGCGACTGAACATCGAAGTGGCAACCCTCCTGCGTACCGCTGCATCGCCAGAAGTCGGTCATGGCTTCATTGAAGGGTTCCAGCGTACGAAACTCGATACCGTACTCGTCCTTGTAGTGCTTACATACGTCAACAAGATAGTGGGCAAACTCCTCGTAGTACTCAGGACGCAGGTTGTCTTTGGCAGGGTCGGTGTTGCCCGAGACGCAGCCACTGTAGGTCATATAATAAGGAGCCGAATTGCTGAATGCCTCGAACACCGCATCGGGACGTTTCTCGCGAATCTTCAGCATGATGCGGCGTTGTGCCTCGTCGCGGTCCCAGTGGTATTCGTCACCTGTAAAGTCCTTGAAGCCTGGCATCTCGGCACGCAGCCCCATGCCCCGGGCCATGTGGTGCTCCTCACAATGCCTCCATTCAGGGTCGTCGCCTCCGCCGATGTTGTAGCGAAAGAGCGAGTAGTTCAGGCCCGAGGGACTGACCAACCAGTTTACCAGCGTGTTAATCTTGGCTTCATCCCACTGGCCGCACATATTTGCCCACCAGCAAAGCGATACGCCCCAGCCCTCAAAGTGCTGCCGCACGTCGTCGGGACGTACCGTATATGACAGTGTGTCAACAGGTATGGACTGCTTGGCATTGTCGCTGAAGAACCAGTAGTGCAGGGGCGATGCCCCGTCCTTATTGGCAAATACCCATGCTTCGGCGGTGTTGGCATCTGTGCCCAGATACTTGTTGTTTGCCTTGCAGCGCAGTTTCACGAAGAAGTCGTTCTGGCGTTCTATCTTCCACTTGGCATTGTCGCTTGTGGAATCGGTCACGAAATGCGTTTCCCACTCTCCGGACAAGGCCATGTACGACCGGCTTGCGTCGGCACGAACCACATAGTAGCCACCGCCAACGGGCACGAATGTCACCTGCTGGGGCTTCGTTGCCGATGCGTCTTCCAACTTGGCAATGCCGTCTGAGCCTCGCTTTAGGTGGAGGCCGCTGCTGTGCATGAGGTAAGTGCGGGTAGGCTGTGTGAACTGGGACTGCGCAGAGGCCATAAGGCTGATGGCAGTCAGTACGATAAGTGATGTCATTTTCATGCGATATAGTGATTCATAATTGATGCTGTTTCGGTGTTATAATACTATCTTCTTTCCATTCACTATATAAATGCCGTGTGTAGGGTTAGTTACTTTTTGCCCATTCAGTGAATAATACACATTTTCGCCCTTGGTTGAAGGGGTGGAGGCCATGTTTCTGATGCCTGTGGGCTTGGTCAGCGACAGGGTCACTTTTATATCGTTTTGACCTGCCTTCAGGAAGGTGCGCAGCTGGCTTTCCGATAGCCCGTCGATATGTCCCAGACGTGTATAGCTCCAGGAGTTGGAACCGTAGAACAGACAGATATTGCTGCCGTTGTAGAGAATCACGTCGCCGGGCTGAGCCGTCATCTGCTGGTTGCTGGTGGGCAGGGAGAAGCCTAATGCTCCCCAAATCTCAAAGCCGCCGCTGCTGTTGAGCGTCATGGTGACATCCCCCTGCTGTAACTTTGCAATAAGAATTTGGACTGCGTCATTATCAACCAGTGTCACGCTTTGTGTCTGTTCGCCGACGGTGATGTACATCTTATCCGCAGAAGTATCTTCATCAGAGAAATTCTGCGTCTTGAGCCAGCTTTCTATCAGTGAGGCGCGATTGCCGTGGTTGCTGGCTTTAATCCACAGTGCATCGCCCATCCATGTGACATCAGGCAACAGTCGCTTGGCATCTGCCACCACACCGCTGATGCCGCTCGAATGACTTGATACAATTATGCCGACATGCTTTTCTGACATCTGAGAAGCACTCTGGAAGAGGTAGGTCTGCATGATGGCCGCCATCTGGCTCCACCACAGCGGGGTGACAATGATGATGTTTTTGTAGTCGTTGAGTGATGTGGTTACAGGGTCAATGGGCGGGTAACTGCCGGCATCGTTGGGATTGGCTTTGATGGTATTCAGCAACTGTGTACCGAGGGCATAGTTGTTTGCCTCGTACCTCAGTCCCTTTTCGGCAGGCCGGATTTCGAGGACGTCGGCCTCAATCTGACCGGTCAGTGTATTTACTATCTCGCGGCAGTTGCCTGTGTAGCTGTAATATACCACAAGTGTCTTGCCAGTATTGGCAGGCCCCTCCGCTTTTACTTCATTGTCGGAAGAGCAGCAGCTGAAAAACAGCGTTGCCAAAGACAGCAGAATCTGTTTCATCGTTATTTTTGTTTTTTGAATATAAGTTTCATCGTCTCCGGGTCGAGTGGCTTCATGGTTGGCAGTCTGAGGCTTTTCACCATGTGGAGCGTACCTGTCTTGTATTTCTGGAAATGGTCTGTTTTTAGGTGCTGTTGATAGACCTCCTCCGAAGCGTAGATTTCAAGGATGCGAATCTGTGTGGAGTCCTCCGCGCTCTGCATCGGGAAGAGACAGATGACACCGGGCTCACGCTCCATGCTAAGGCGGTCCACCTCGTTGGCAATGGCCAGATATTCGTTGAGATACTGAGGATAGACCTCAATCTCGGCAATGCGGACTATCACGCCCTTAGCGAAACCGTTTGCTGCTATCATAAGACCCAGCAATAACATTGAACATTGAACATTGAGCATTGAACTCTAAACTCTAAACTGTCAACTGTCAACTATAAACTGTCCTTCAGCACCTGCACGACTTCGTCACGATTCAGGATGTAATAGCCGCCCTGGCAGATGGGGCAGGCGTCGGCCATGCCTTCAATCAGCTCCGGCTTGGCGCCGCAGTCGGTGATGTTCATCGCCAGTCCCAGCTCGCGCATCCACTGTTCCATCGTCTCAAGACCTTCCATTGCAATCTGCTCGTCGGTCTTGCCTTCTGCCGACACGTTCCATACGTTCATGGCCAGACGCTTGAACTTTTGCACGGCATCGGGCGACTTGCGGATGAGCAGACGGTAGTAGGCACCGCTGACGGCTGCGAGTGTATGACCGTGCGTGGCATCGGTAAAGGCGGCTACGGCCTGTCCCAGCATGTGCACCATCCAGTCGGTGGCTTTTGCTCGGTCGATGAGCGTGTTGAGCGCCCAAGTGGCTGTCCACATGATGTTCGAGCGAGCCTCGTAGTCCTCAGGGTTCACGTTGGCTTTGCGTGAGCTGACGATGAGCGAGCGCATCAGGCCCTCGGCGATGTAGTCGCTGGTGTTGTCGTCGGTGCCGGAGAGATACTGCTCCAGGATGTGACTCATGATGTCGTAGATGCCGGCCACCATCTGATAATGGGGCACGGTGAAGGTGAAGCGCGGGTTGAGGATGGAGAAGTCGGGGTTGCGGAAGTTGTAGAACATTTTGCGGTTCTCCGAGTGGCTGGAAATCACAGAGCAGCTGTCCATCTCGGAACCTGTGCCGGCCATCGTGAGCACACAGCCTACAGGAATCCAACGGCAGGTCATCGGTTGCCAGTTCTTGAAGTAATACTCCCAGGGGTCGCCGTCGTACCAGGCGCTTCCGGCCACGGCCTTACAGTAGTCAACGGTGGAGCCGCCGCCTACGCCGAGGATAAGATCAACATTCTCTTTGCGAGCCGTGTGGGCGCCCTCCAATACCTTCTCGATGGTAGGGTTCGGCATGACGCCGGCGATCTCTACAACCTCACAGCCTGCCTTTTTCAGCTCGGCCATCACCTGGTCGTAGATGCCGTTGCGCTTGATGCTGCCGCCGCCGTAGCAGAGCATCACCTTCTTGCCGTAGTTGGCCAGTTCTTCACTCAGTTTGCTCAAAGAATCCTCACCGAAATGCAACTTCGTGGGATTGTGGAATGTAAAATTGCCTAACATAATTTTTGCTTTTTAAGTTTACGGGTGCAAAATTACGGAGATTATTATAAAAAGGTGTTACACAAATCGGCTAATCATATACCAATTTCGCAGAAAGTGGTTGTAAAACATAAAATCACTACCATTTTTTCAATGACAGTGATGTTTTTTTTGTATTTTTCCCCACCATTTCACCCCCACGCGCTCCATGCCTCAGTGGGCTTACATGACCACCTACATCAACCCCATGCGTTACTTCATCGATGCTATCCGTACCATATTCATACGAGGCGGAGGCCTGCATGAAACAGCCCATCAGGTCTTAGCCCTTGCGGGCATAGGCACGCTGATGGGATGTTGGGCTGTGCAGAGCTATAAGAAGAACAGTTAACCGCGTGTCCAGCACGAAGGACACCAAGGTTTTTTGCACATTATCTTTTTCTTTTGGACGGCAGAAACCAGACTCCTTTAATGCAGATGTTTGGTTGATAGGAAATATAAATACGGCAACAAAATGTATTTTTAGTCAAGGGGTAATTTCAGCCAGTTCCATGATGTCTAACATCTTGAATAGGACTCCATCAATAGATGAATGCCAGCTTTGATGAAAGTGACCGTAATACCAATGTGTAAGTGTCTCGGGCACTGCTCTCAATTTGGTATAGATGGCATCCATTGTCTCACGTTCCTTATGAACATCA
>JAEEVT010000019.1 GCA_016291005.1 Prevotella sp.
CGATGAATCGGAAAGGCAGGCCATAACAGGTATTATGGTGGTTGGACTGGAAAGACTGAAAAACCTTGACCTTAACTTTGACGATAACCATAATTATACTGCCGACCTTGACCAGTTATTGCTGTTGCAATGGATAGGGATAGGTGAGCAGATTAAGCAAGGGAATCTGCAACTGAACAAGTGCTGTAAACAGCTGCAAAGACAATTTGGAGAAGCTGGTTTGCAATCATCGATATTGAAAGGACAAGGAATACTCACTTATTATGATGAACCTCTTCGCGAGTTACGACAGTCAGGGGATATTGACATCTATGTGGATTGTGGTTTTAAGAAAGCACTTCGTAAAGTTGAGAGTTTAGGGATTAGAGTTGAGAGTTGGGATTATAAACATGCGCATCTGAAAATTTGGGACGATGTGGAAGTAGAGATGCACTATAGGGTGGAGGTGCTGTTGAATCTATGGAAGAATAGGAAGCTGCAGAAGTGGTTCAAGAACCACGAAAATGATATTTGGTGGACATCGAAAGACTCGGAATGCTCAAATAAATCAAGAATTGGAGAATTAGAGAATAAAGCTTCGTCGAACACGGATAGCACGGATGGTAAAGCGAACACGAATCTCACTAATAGCACAAATTATTACCTTAATGGTATAATAACTCCGACGGTGGAGTTTAATGTATTCTATATACTGTTGCACATTTACCGGCACTTCTTGTATGAGGGGGTAGGTATGAGGCAAATTATGGATTACTATTTTGTGTTGGTAAAGGTTAAAGGTGAGAGGTTAAAGGTTAAAGAATACGTCGATGCAGTTCGGGAGTTTGGGATGACCAAATTTGCAAAGGGGTTGATGTGGGTGATGCAAGAAGCGCTGGGGATGCCCCGTGAGTGGATGCTGTGGGAGCCTGACGCGAAAGAAGGTCAGTACATACTGGATGAGGTGATGGCTGGTGGAAACTTTGGACATTACGACCAGAGGTTGATGCGTGGAAAAGGGAAATGGAACACGGTGAAGCAGGTTTGTAGGCATAATTGGCACATAATGAGTCACTATCCTGCGGATGTGGTGTGGGCTCCAGTATGGTTTATGTGGCACAAGTGCTGGAAGCTCTTTCATTCCTAAAACATAGAAAAACGCGAAAGACTCTAAATGATTTCAAGGATTCAACTTCTGTTTGCGAACACGAATCTTCACGAATGACAAGAATAATTCTGGCTCGCAAGAGACACCGACATACTTCTTTTTTTACGAAGTCGAGGATGCCCAGGACTTATGTCAATCTCAGCAAGCGGAGGGATAATACCCTTTAGGGAAAACAGCCTTAATACATTCAGACTCCTGGCTGCATTACAGGTGCTCTGGGGACATACACTTTGGCACCTGGAAATAGAAAGGATTCCGATTATTGGCGATTTCATAGAGTTCTTTATCGGGGTTCCTGTGTTCTTTACTATAAGTGGATTCTTGATTTGGCAGTCGATAAGCCAGTCAAAGTCATTTGGCGAGTATGCAAAGAAACGTTTTTGGAGAATCTATCCTGAGCTATGGCTGGCAGTTGCAGTGGAGATAGTTGTGTTATTGCTTCTTTATCATGAGCCAATCAATTATCCACAATTAGGATTGTTTACGTTTGGACAGGCTACATTATTCCAATTCTGGACTCCAGATTTCCTTCGTGGCTATGGATGTGGCTGTCCCAATGGGGCACTATGGACAATAACTGTTCTGATACAGTTCTATTTCTCCGCATATTTCATATATAAGTGGCTAAAAGACAGACAATCATGGATATGGTGGGTGGTCATACTGATAGCTGTAACCATAGGATGGCTAACGCCCTGTGTGAAATCATTTCTGCCTGAAACCATCTCCAAACTATATGGCGTTTCGCTGATTCCATATCTTTGGATGTTTCTTGTTGCTGCGTTTGCATCTGAGAAGAAAGACAAAGTGATACCTTTTCTCAAGAGATACTGCTGGATCATTATAGCATTATTGGTTTTGAAGAGATATGTATTGCATTGGGATGTCCTGATATCATCGTATGCTTTGCTCGATACGACAATGCTTTTCGCTGGTATAGTAGGTCTTGCTTATGCGGTACCTCAGGTAAATAGTAAAACGGATATTTCATACGGCATATATATATACCACATGACTGTCGTTAATGCCTTGATTGCTCTCGGGTTTACTGGACAAAGTTGGACCTTATGGGGCGTGATAGCACTGACTTGCATCTTGGCATGGATCTCTACGGTAACAATAGGACGTTTTTCCATAAGGATGAAAAACAATCTATAGGTTAGGGTGGAATGTCGAAATATTTTGATGATTTAAGTTAAACCTTAACGCTCACGTTAACGATAACTGATATGATAATTGATAGGAAGATACTTGATGAGCTGACAGAGAAAGCGAAAGCTAATGGGTATGGGTGAAAAGGGGTTGGATGTTTACGATAATTTTATGCGTGAGATTGCTATCTATGGAGCAGGCGGCTTCGGACGCGAGGTGGCCTGTCTGATTCGGATGATTAATGAGAGTAATCTGAAGCCGGAATGGAACTTAATTGGTTTCTTCGATGACAACCCGGCGCTGAAGGGACAGCCAATCTCGCACTATGGGATATGTCTGGGTGGTGTAGATGAATTGAATCGTTGGGAAAGACCCTTGGCTGTTGTAATTGCAATAGGCAATCCGCAGTCGTTGAGAAAAACAGCTGAGAACATCAACAATCCTAATGTGACGTTCCCGAACCTGATAGCACCAGACACCATCTTCCTCGACAAAGAGCATCTGATAATGGGTAGGGGGAATATCATCTGTCCGAGATGTACATTGTCGTGCGATGTGGTGATGGCTGATTTTAATATCCTCGTTGGAAATAACCCAATAGGGCATGACGTCAAGATAGGTAGCTATAATGTGGTGATGCCATCAGTGAACATCTGTGGTGGGGTGCAGATGGGGGACTGCAATATGCTTGGAGTGCAAAGCGTGGTGCTGCAATACATGAAAATTGGAAATAATGTGCAGTTGGGAGCCAATAGCGTACTGATGCGAAATGCGAAAAACGACGGATCGTATTTTGGCAATCCAGCAAGGCAAACAAGTAGCACATAAACTAATGAGGAAATATGCTCCCTGAATTCCGGTTCCACCACATTGGCATTGTGGTTAAAGATATAGACAATACTGCCAACATTTATGTACAAGCGGGTTATGTGAAGAGTGAAACAGTCTTTGACCCCTTACAGCAAGTGTATATTTGCTTCTTAAAAAAGGAAGGCATGCCCATGCTGGAACTGCTGTTACCCAACAATGACAGCTCACCGGTCTGGAATAGTTTACAGAAGAACGGTGTTTCCCCTTGTCACTTCTGCTATGAGGTGGATGACATGGAGGAAGCCATTGGAAAACTCCGCAAGATGAAATATGTCTCAATATCAAAGCCTTCAAATGCTGCTGCTATTGATGGCCGTCACGTCTGTTTCCTATTCAACAAGCAAGTTGGGCTGATAGAGTTGGTAGAATCAAAGAAATGAATACCAACCCCATGGTCTTTGTTTTCCGTAACAATACGATAGAGCGATTCTTCCCAAAGTGCTATGACTTTTCGGGATATGGCGACATCAGCAACACGCCTGTCGATGCTGAGGGGTATGTGTGGTTCTATCAGTTGCCAGTAAAATATGACCAAGGGGTTCTTGCAGAAGAGATAGGCGATTACTCCCGGAAACTCGGTTTGGTGTTGTCGCAAATTGACAATGCCAAACAGGTGGTGGCCTTGACGATGGAATGGATGTATGCGGTAACGTTTACCGACGATGACCATCGATTGCGCAGTGCTATAGAGGACTATAATGCTTCGCTATATGCTCTGGCAAAGCGGCACGCTAATCTGAAGGTGATAGACTTCGGGGAGTTTACGCGACAGTATTCTGCACAGGAGCTGACAGACTGGAAGTTCTACCTTACATCACAGATGGTGCTGAATCCTGCCTTGCGTAAAGCTTTTTGGGGGTGGTTCTCCAAAAAGATGGACGACATCGCACTAAAGCGGAAGAAGTGTCTGGTTATCGATCTAGACAACACCCTATGGGGTGGGGTGTTAGGCGAGGAAGGAATTAACGGCATTCAGACGGGCAGTGACTATCCGGGTACAGCCTTTCATCTCTTTCAGGAGGGACTGTTGGAACTGAGCAAGCATGGTGTCATCCTGACTGTCTGCTCGAAAAACGATGAGGATGCCGTATTCGATGTTTGGGAGAGAAATCCGTTCCTTGTATTGAGAAAGGAGCATTTCGTAGCTTGGCGTATCAACTGGAAGGATAAGGCCACCAACATCAAGGAAATAGCGAAAGAACTGAACATCGGTCTAGACAGCATGGTGTTTGTGGATGACGATCCGAGAGAGCGGGAACTGATCAGACAGCAATTGCCGATAGTGGAGGTGCCTGACTTCCCGGTTCAGCCATACGAACTGCCAGTATTTTTCCAGAAGTTGGTGAATGACTATTTCAAGGTGTACAGCATTACTCAGGAGGATAGGGAAAAGACGCAGCAATATAAAGACAATGCCTCTCGCATACAAGCACAACAGGATTTTTGCTGTTTTAAGGATTATCTGAAAAGTCTGGATATCCACCTGACCATTGAAAAGGCAGATGAGTATAATATGCTGCGCATCGCACAGATGACACAGAAAACAAACCAGTTTAATCTGACAACCAAACGCTATACCGATGGGGACGTACGTCGGTTCCTAAACGAGGGATGGATGATATGGTGTCTGAGTGTGGCCGACAGGTTTGGTGATAATGGCATAACGGGATGTATGATGGTGAAGCCTACCCCCGACCCCTCCCAAAAGGGAAGGGTGTTTGAGATAGACACTTTCTTGCTGAGCTGTCGCATCATGGGTAAAGATATTGAATATGCCTTTGTCAGGCAGGTGCTGGCCATCATGAAGTGTCAAGACGTAAGAACAGTTATCGCATCTTATATACCTACGGCAAAGAATAGGCAGACTGCAGAATTCTATGACAAGTGTGGCTTCACGCTGGAGTCTGAGCACGGTGGGGTGAAATACTATGCATTATCACTGGACGATGCGGACATAACGACAGAGGACTATTATCAAATAGTAGTTAAATAGATGATAGAAACAATAGAAGATAAGGTATTAGAAGTACTGAAAGAGACTTTCGAACTGGATAGTGTTGATAAAACTATCTCCAGTCAGACTTGCCCAGCATGGGACTCCATGGGACGACTTAATCTCATTGCAGATTTAGAGGAAGCCATTGGCGTCAGTATAGAACCAGAGGAGTTTGGCGAGATGAATAGTGTTGACGAGATAGTCAGAGTCTTGAAAAGAAAGGGCGTGGAATAGGCTTAACTATGGAGATTATGAGTGGTGTAGTAGTATCCATCATCATTCCTGTCTATCAGGTGTCGGAATATATTGAGCGATGCCTCCTCTCTGTAGTCAAACAAGATTACCCTCATATTGAATGCATTATTGTAGATGATGCCACAAAGGATGACAGCATAGGTAAGTGCGAACGGCTGATTACGAAATATAACGATACCCTTAACCATAACGATAACCATAACGATAACGAGAAAAGGAGAATATCTTTCAAGATTATACGACATGAGGTTAATAGAGGATTGTCGGCAGCAAGGAATACGGGTATATGTGAGGCTACTGGGGATTTCCTGTTCTTTCTTGATGGTGACGATGAGATAACGTCTGACTGCATCAGTAAACTGGTGGCAATAGGCAAGAACACGCCTGATGCAGAGATGATAATAGGAAACTTCAAATGCATTCCTCGGAATGAACATCATGTCATAGAGATTGATGGGAGTTTGCCAGAGATAATGGACTCGAATGAGACGATCGCCACCTATTATTTCAGCCGGAGGATTCCTGTGACGGCCTGGAACAAGTTGGTGAAACGTTCTTTTGTCATTGTTAACGGCCTTTTCTTCAAGGAAGGGGTAGTCTATGAAGATATCCACTGGTCCTTTTTTGTGGTCAAACATCTGACAAAGATAAGAGTACTCAAGGATGTCACCTATTTATATTATATACGTTCCGGCTCTATCATTTCCGATACTGCGGATGCGACAGTCGGGAAAAGCTATTATGAAATATATAACGAGATTCTGCATAAGTTGACCAAAGGCCGGGAGCGTCAGGAGCTGGCCTGCTATACAGAAAGCTTCTGTTACCGCTATCTGAGACACAAAGCAACTATACATGAATACAAGGATTTATATGCGGAGTACCGACAAAGATCCAAGACATTCGGGTGCAAGAGTGCATCAATGAAACTTCGTTTGGCATATTTTCTAGGATATGTGCCATTTGGAGTAAAAGCTCTTGAGACGTTGAAGTTTATTAAGAAATCAATGACGAGAATATAGCCACTATCCTGCGGGTGTGGGCGCCAGTTTGCTAAAACATTGAAAAACGCGAAAAGCGCGAAAATCTATATATGAACACGGATGGAACGATATCCATAACATGAACACGGATGGCACGGATCTAACGGATAGTATGCGGTGAACTATTAAAGAAATTCGAAAAAGTCCTCCATCCTCTAGGATTTGGTGTTATGAAAGAGGTTGTTGGGGCTAGAGGATGGAGGAAAATGCGAAAACAATTTAAACATACAAAAATATGAGTGTATTTAAAGACAAGACGCTGCTGATTACTGGCGGCACGGGATCGTTCGGCAATGCTGTGCTGAACAGGTTTTTGAGAACGGACATCGGGGAAATTCGTATTTTCTCACGCGACGAGAAGAAGCAGGACGATATGCGTCACGACTTCCAGGCAAGGATGCCGGAAGTAGCTAACAAGATTAAGTTCTACATCGGTGACGTGCGCAACAAATCGACACTGAAGTATGCGATGAAGGGTGTGGACTATGTGTTCCATGCTGCTGCATTGAAGCAGGTTCCTTCATGTGAGTTCTTTCCGATGGAGGCTGTGAAGACGAATGTGATTGGTACAGACAACACATTGGATGCTGCCATCGATGCTGGCGTGAAGTGTGTGATCTGCCTGAGTACAGATAAGGCTGCTTACCCTATCAATGCGATGGGTATCACGAAGGCCATCGAGGAGAAGATTGCCGTGGCGAAGTCACGTCTCTCTGGTGATACGAAGATTTGCTGTACGCGCTACGGCAACGTGATGTGTAGCCGTGGCTCGGTGATTCCTCTCTGGATTGACCAGATCCGTAAGGGTAATCCGATTACGTTGACTGAACCAAAGATGACACGATTCATCATGTCGTTGGAAGAGGCTGTCGATTTAGTGTTGTTCGCCTTTGAGCATGGTCAGAACGGTGACATCTTAGTGCAGAAGGCTCCGGCATGTACCATCCAGACACAGGCCGAGGCGGTAGTGGAGCTGTTTAAACACCAATACCGCAGGGATGTGGTAACGAACACGAATCTCACTAATGACACGAATAATTCATCAAGAATTGGAGAATTAGAGAATAATAATCCTTCGGAACCAGAGATACGAGTGATCGGCATTCGCCATGGTGAGAAGATGTACGAGACGCTGCTGACCAAGGAGGAGTGTGCGAAGGCCGAGGACATGGGTAACTTCTATCGCGTACCTGCCGACAACCGTGACTTGAACTACGACAAGTACTTCAAGGAGGGTGATACCAAGCGCGCCACCATCGAGGAGTTCAACAGCGACAACACCCGTCGCCTGAACCTCGAAGAGACGAAGGAGAAGATTGCTTCGTTAGAGTATATCCAGAATGAACTCAATGGCATACCTAACCTTGTGTAATTGGATCCCGTAAACATCGAAAAACTCTAAAAATACGAAAATAATACGGTAGACTTTTTTTTAGTACGAACACGAATTGCACGAATCTAACGAATATGGAGCGGTGTTTTCTTGCAAATGATGAATTGCTATTATTTGGAATCATCTTGAAAGCACGCTTTCAGAAGTGATTCAAAAGAATAACAACCTTTGCATGGCAAAGCAATCATCTCAATGATTGTCATTTGAAAGAAAGAGTTTTCGGGTATTTCGTGTTTTTAGATGTTTTCGGAATAAAGAATAAAGATAATAGTTTTCGGTATGAAAATTCTTGTTACAGGAGCGAAAGGGTTTGTAGGTAAAAACCTTTGCGCCACCTTATATAATATAAAGGACGGGAAAGACAGGACACGGCCGGACCTGAAGATCGACGAGGTCTTTGAGTACGATATAGACAGTACTCCTGAAGAACTGGAAATGTACTGTAAGGAGTGCGACTTCGTGTTTAATTTAGCTGGGGTGAACAGGCCGAAGGAGACCTCCGAGTTTATGGAGGGAAACTTTGGTTTTGCTTCGACGCTACTGGATACGCTGAAGAAGTACGGGAACAAATGTCCAGTGATGCTGAGTTCAAGCCAGCAGGCCTCGCTGACTGGCCGTTTCGGCAACTCGGAATATGGGCGGTCGAAGAAGGCTGGCGAGGATTTGTTTCTCGACTACGAACGCGAATTCTTACAAAATCAAGAATTAGAGAATTCGAGAATTAACTCATCGAACACGGAAGAAACGAACACGAATCTCACTAATAGCACGAATGGCTGCGCAGAAAAAGATTCGGTAGATTCGAGTAATTCGTGTTCAAAACAAAAGCCTCGGGTTCTGATATATAGGTTCCCGAACCTGTTTGGTAAGTGGTGTCGTCCCAACTATAACTCGGCGGTGGCCACGTTCTGTAATAACATCGCGAATGACCTGCCGATACAGGTGAACGACCCGAGCGTAGAACTGGAACTGCTGTATATCGATGACCTGGTAGCTGAGATGCTGGATGCACTACAGGGCAAGGAACATCGGTGTGAGTTCAATGGGCTGGAGGTTATACCGACCACAGATGAAACGACCACAGAAGAAACGAACACGGAAGAAACGAACACGAATCTCACTAATAACACGAATAATAATGATCCGAGTAATCCGAGCAATCCGTGTTCAAAAAAGGGTAGGTATTGTTACTGTCCGGTAACGCATCAGGTGACGTTAGGCGAGATAGTCAGCCTGTTGCACACCTTCGCCCGCAACACCCCCTCCTTGAGAGGGGGCAGGGGGGAGGCTCCTGTTATTCCTGAGATAGGGGAGGGGAGCTTCGCCAAGAAGCTCTATTCGACCTACCTGAGCTATCTGCCAAAGGAGAAGGTGGCATTCCCGCTGAAGATGAATGTGGATGAGCGCGGGTCGTTTACGGAACTGGTGCATACGCTGAACAGTGGACAGGTATCCATCAACATCTCGAAGCCTGGCATTACGAAAGGACAGCACTGGCATAACACGAAGTGGGAGTTCTTCATTGTGGTGAAGGGTCATGGACTCATTCAACAGCGTAACCTGAATGACCCTGAAGGGAAGGTGCTGGAATGGGAAGTTGATGGTGACCACATCCAGGCCATCCACATGCTGCCGGGATATACGCATAATATCATCAACCTCTCAGAGACAGAGGACCTCGTGACGGTGATGTACTGTAACGAGATCTTCGATCCGAGTAGGCCGGACACTTTCTTCGAAAAGGTCTGATATCCCTGCTTTATAGCCATCCCTTATCAAGGGATTCAAAATCTTTGAGAAGGTATAGATTCCGAAAAGGCCCGAAAAACTCTAAAAAGACAAAAATTTAAAAACGAACACGAATCGCACTAATCATACGAATATGAAGAGGTAACATTCTTACTGATTACGAGTTTGATTTTGTTTGATGAATCTTGAAAGCAAGCTTTCAGAAGTTCATCCAATAAAATAAAAACCTTTGCATTAGCAAAGCTATCATCTTGATGATAGTAATCAGTAAGAATAGTTTTCGGGTATTTCGTGTTTTTAGATGTTTTCGGAATAAAAAGATTCGTGTTAATTCGTATAATTCGTGTTCAAATAAAAGATAAGAATATGAGTAGTTTTAAGAATAATGGAAAGTTAAAGCTGCTGATTATCGTTGGGACGCGCCCTGAGATTATCAGACTGGCTGCAGTGATTAACAAGTGCAGGAAGTATTTCGACTGTCTGCTGGCGCATACAGGCCAGAACTACGACTATAACCTGAACGGGGTGTTCTTCAAGGACCTGAAGCTCGCGGATCCTGACATCTATATGGAGGCTGTGGGAGATGACCTCGGAGCCACCATGGGTAACATCATCGACAAGAGCTATAAGGTGATGGTAGAGACAAAACCTGATGCGGTGTTGGTGTTGGGTGACACAAACTCATGTCTGAGCGTCATCGGTGCCAAGCGCCTGCATATCCCCATCTTCCACATGGAGGCTGGTAACAGGTGTAAGGACGAATGTCTGCCTGAAGAGACGAACCGCCGCATCGTAGATATCATCAGCGATGTGAACATGGCGTATTCGGAACATGCCCGTCGCTACTTAGCTGACTGTGGCCTGCCGAAGGAACGCACCTACGTCACTGGTTCACCCATGGCTGAGGTGCTGCATGAGAACTTGGCAGAGATAGAGGCCAGTGACATCCATAAGCGTCTGGGGTTAGAGAAAGGTAAGTACATCCTGCTGTCGGCCCATCGCGAAGAGAATATCGATACGGAGAAAAACTTCCTGTCGTTGTTTACGGCCATCAACAAGATGGCAGAGAAGTATGACATGCCGATTCTGTATAGCTGCCATCCTCGTAGTCGCAAGCGTCTGGAACAGTCTGGCTTCAAACTCGATAGACGTGTCATCCAGCATGAACCTCTCGGGTTTCACGACTATAACTGTCTTCAGATGAATGCCTTTGCCGTGGTTTCGGACTCAGGCACACTTCCTGAAGAAAGCAGCTTCTTTACGAGCGTTGACCATCCGTTCCCAGCCATCTGCATCCGCACATCGACGGAACGCCCAGAAGCTCTTGACAAAGCCTGCTTCTTCATCGCGGGCATCGACGAGGTGAGTCTTTTGCAGGCTGTCGATACCGCCGTCACCATGAACCAGAACGGTGACTACGGCCTACCGGTTCCCGACTACGTCGAAGAAAACGTCTCGACGAAGGTTGTGAAAATCATCCAGAGCTATGTGGGAATAGTCAACAAGATGGTTTGGAGAAAAGAAATTTAATCCCTGGCTTAGGCCAGCCCCTTATCAAGGGGCTTCAAAGGTTTGGAGAAAAGAACTTGTGAGATGCAAGAGGCCTTAAGAGATTATCAGAAAGAGATGCTTGAACGGCTGCATCAGGCTTGGGAGGAATACCAGAGCGTGATGGTGCAGATGCCGACAGGTACAGGAAAAACGTACTTGATGGCGGAGGCAATCCGTACAATAACCAATCAACAACAAACGATAAGCCGTGGTGGTGTCCTTATCGTGGCACACCGCATAGAACTGATAGAACAGATTTCGCGGACGCTGGACAGGTTCAGAATAGAACATGGATTGATAGTCAGTGGAAAACCGATTGATGAGGCGAAACTGGTACAGGTGGCAAGCATACAGACGCTGACACGGAGAATCGGAACCCAAGAATTCTTCTCACCTTCGCTCATCATTATCGACGAGGCACACCATGCAGTAGCTGAGACCTATCAGATGCTGTGGGAGTGGTGGCCAAAAGCGAAGTTCTTAGGACTGACGGCCACGCCTTGCAGGCTGAGCGGAGAAGCATTTACGGATCTCTTCGACACGCTGCTTCAGTCGTGGAGCATCCGCGAGTTTATACAAAAAGGCTGGCTGAGCGACCTCGACTATGTATCAGTTCGCTCGGACAGCATCGCCGTGCGGAAGGTGGCCAGCCTGAACAAGCGCGGTGCCGACGGCGACTACCAGACGAAGCAGGTCGCACTGGTACTGGACACGGAAGAGAGCATTGAGCACCTGTACAGGTCGTACAAGGAGTTTGCCGAAGGGAAGAGGGGGATTGTCTATGCCATCAACCGTGAGCATGCAAGGCATATCGCTGAGTACTACTCAGAGCGTGGACTGCGCTGTGCCGTGATTGACAGCAAGACTCCGGCAAAGGAGAGACGACGGATTGTTGAGGAATACAGGAACAACGAATTTAACGAATTAAAAGGACAGGAAGATAGAGGAATTGACATTTTAGTGAATGTGGACATTTTCTCTGAGGGTTTCGACGTGCCGGAAGTGGAGTTCATACAACTGGCGCGCCCGACTCTGTCGCTCTCGAAATACTTGCAACAGGTGGGCCGCGGTATGCGTGTGGCGAAAGGTAAGCAGGAGGTAATCATCCTCGATCAGGTGGGGCTCTATCTGATGTTCAGCCTGCCCACAAGTGACCGCAACTGGCAGGGTACTTTCCTCGGAAGAATCAGCGGCAAGGGAAGAGGGGTGGACAATAGCCGTGAAACAATAAACAATAACCGGGAAACAATAAACAATAACGGTGAAACAATAAACAATAAATGGCTTGTCAACGAACAGATGTTCCGCATCAAGTCGATTGTAGGAGGAAAGAATCAAGACAAGAACCTTCAATCATCTGTTTCCTATGAGAACAGCGAAGCACCATTCGCACTGTGGGGAAGGGATTACAACTCACCGACCATGGCGTTCTGTGAGGAAATGGCCGAGAACCTTCAAGAAACACTCAGAACGAATAGGAAGGTGTTGGTGCAGATTCCCCCGTATGTTGAGAAAGCCCGGTTTGTCATCAGCCTGATGCGCAACGGACTGGTAGAGAACAAGGAACGCCAGTGTATGGAGCAGCCGAAAACGCTTGTTGTCGTGAGGAATGACTTTCAGGCAGATCTGGTGGAACGGGAATTCAAGAAGAACGGGATGCAGGATGCCGTCAGGCTGGACTTTTACGACAACGGAATGAAGCACCGTAGTTTAGTCGTCTGCCACGAGCCGTTGCTGTCCTACAGGCTTATCGACATGGTCTTGTCCTACGAACCATCGCTGATCGTCGTATGGGATGCCAACTACGCTGAGCCAAGTGCCTACATGAATGCCTTGCATGTCTGGCCAAAAGTAAAGGTTGTGGGGCTTTCGTTGGCACCTTGTGACGTCAGGTCCATACCAAAATTCCATCTATTCGATATGGTATTGCCGTCACAGAGCTTGAAAAGCAGTATTGACCAGGGGCTGCTGAAAGATGTGGAATATGTGTCCGTTCCTCCGTCGGGACTCACTGGTATGTATCTTGACATGCTCAGGCCCAAGGCAAATCCTGAAGACTACGTCTCCGGGGAGTTATACGGTCGGTTGATAAGCCTGGAGAGTATGGCATGTCTGTTCAAGGCATACAAGGAGCATGCCGACAACAAGCGGGGCATCGTCTATGCCTTCAACGAGACACATGCAGAGGCCATTGCGGAATACTACTCACGCCATGGTGTTCCAGCGAAGGTGTTCTATGGCGATGTTCAGTCGAAGCCGAAATTCCCGATGGAAAACATCTGTTCTGGAAACTTGAAGGTGCTTGTTGACGTACGTGGCGTGAGTACCAATTACCCCTTGCCGGAAGTACAGTTTGTGCAGTTGGCATATCCCACACAACTGTTGAGCGAATACCTGAACATGGTGGAAACACGCATGAGGGTTACCACCGACTTCACGGAGGGAGAGCGTGTAGGGGACAGTGACGACAAACTGTTGGTCATAGACCATGTGAAGATGAAAGACGTCTTCGGCCTTCCTACCGACGAGCGTGACTGGCAGTGCCTGTTTGATGAGCGTCGCATCGAAACTGAAAGGGAGCCAGCAAAGCCGAAAAACAAGCCAAGAAGAAGCATCATTGCCAATGGTCATGCAACAGTTGCCACAAAGTGGCAGCAGAGGAAGGAAAGACTATTGAATGCTCCTCCTGTGTATAGCGTCCATCAAGATGAGACCTTGAAGGTCTGAAGGAAGAACCAAGCCATATGATGAGAGCCGAGCCGCATACCTTGCAGCCCGGCTCTCGTCGTATATGGATGACACACTACCACTTGATTAGTTTCCAGTGTTGATTGTCTTTGCTCAACAGGAGCTGGTCGTCGTCAAGGGCATCGATCCTGAAGCGGATGTTGCCGAAAGGCTTAAGGCCGAAGACGTTTTCTATCAAGTCGATATCCTCAGGGGTGCCTGTTACGTCGGTTATGGAATAGCAATGTATGAAAAGGCTGTCACCAACGTGTTCGAAGGTGCCATAGACCTCGCCGTCCCTGACATTGCTGTTCTCTCTTTGAGAGTGTGGCGTTGCAATGACACTGCGAAAGACGACGATGGAATTAGAGAAACTCACGTACTTGGAGTCCGTCATCTGCCATTGTCCAAACAGGTCGCCTGCATCTCGTCCCTCCTGACAAGATGCAAGAAGGAAGATGGATGATGTAAGAAGGAAGATGTATTTAAAGTATTTTCCCATGGTAGCCAATTTTAATGTTAAACGTTGAGCAGTCGCCGTAGATGTTTCCCTTGTCGAAGGCATAGGCTCCGCTGAATTGCCAGGGGCCTAACTGATATATGCCTTGCAGCATGGCGTCGAAGGAGTGGTTTCTGGTGGGAACAGGAAAACTGTATGTACCCCATCCTTCGCGGTAGGAACCTTTGACCAGATAGCTCAGGCGGTCGGTAATCTCGCCGTTGACGGCTACGTGCCAAGCCTTGACGCGGTTGTTGTCGAACGAGTTGCTGCCGTTCTTATTATAAATAGGTGAAGTGATCAGAGCCGTGCCAAAGGTCATGCCAAAGTGGTCGTAGCTGCCATAGAACATGTGGTTGTAATAGTTGTCATTGCCTGTCGTCATGTCCGTGACCTGACTGCGTATAGGTTCCGGATAGTCGTCTGGATCCCAGTGCAGGGGGCCCGACTGGTTGGTGCTATGGAAATATTCTACCACGGCACCTCTGACCAACTGTCGGCCAGACGCCTTGTTGGCGTACTCAACGCCCCACAGACCGTCGATGCCATTGCTCTTGCGTATGCCAGAACCGTCCTCAAAGGGATTGTCGAGATAGGCCTGCAACAGATGGTGCTTGTCGATGTTCCAGCTCAGCTGCACGGTCATCGATCCGAGGTGGTTGCCATACACCCAGTCCTCCATAGCATCGTTTTCATAATAATTGCTGTCGCCAAGGGGCAGTATGACCTGCGCGAAAGCCTTCAGGTTGGCGGGCTTGCTCTTTGACTCCAGCCCGTTGGCTGTCCAATACCAACTGGTGCCGCCAAAAAACGCCACATGTTCTATGCCTGCCGTGACGTAGAAGCGCTTTTCGGAATTGCTGCGCAGATAAAGGTGTTTCTGATGATAGAAAGCCCCGTTGGAATAGCGGGGGTTGACTTGAGGATTCTTCATGAAGGCTTCTTCGCGATAGTTGTTGTCCATCAGCTTGCCGTAGCCACCGTCGAAGTGAATCTGCAGCCACCCTTTCGTATAGGGGACAGTCCAGAAATCATTGGTACCAATATGTACCTGCGGCACGGGCTTGGCGTTGATTCCTTTGGCAAAATGGCCTACTGACAGGCGCTCGTTGCGCAATACAGGAGGCAGTTCCCGACTGCCAGCCTCCAGGAAGAATCCCTTCCAGCTCAGGTTGGCAAAACACTGTTGCAGGTAGGTTTTGTGGTCGGCATGTACAGATGCTATCATATCGACGGTTCCAGAGAGTTTCCAGTCCTTGCCCAACAGCTGCTCCACATTGACTGCGCCTCTCATGTAGGCTGTATTAGGACGTGTAGCCAGCACGTGGTGGCGGTTGGTGACCAGCTGGTAGGCGGTATAACTGCCCGTTCCCATAGCCGCTTCTGTCGTCAGGTCGTAGGTGACAGCGGTAGAAGTGCTGAGCGAATCTTGGGCACAGATGTTGCTGGATACGAATAGGAATGTGTATAGTATGAATGATTTCACGAGGTTCATGAAAAATGAGATATAGAGTTTTTGTCCATTAACGTGCTTTTATATTTAAAAAAAACGGAAAAATCCCTTAATTATTGCATGTAGATTCACAATTTTCTCATCTCTTTTCCTACTTCGGCAGAAGCCATAGTGAACTCTCGTTACTTAGTTTACAAGAGAAAAATTTGTTTTATCGTAAAAAACTTAGTACCTTTGCAGCCGATTTTATGAAAATACTTCAACTTGGGAAGTTTTATCCTATACAGGGCGGCGTTGAGAAAGTGATGTACGACCTGCTGACCGGGCTGGCCGCCGAGGGCGTCCAGTGCGATATGCTCTGTGCCAACGAAGACAAAGGATATCTCGAAATTGAAGTATCTCCTATTAATAAGGTGTTCTGCTGCAAGACCCTGCTGAAGAAGTATGCCACGATGATTTCGCCGCAGATGGTTACCATGCTGAGGCAGATTGCCCCAGAGTATGACATCATCCACGTCCACCACCCAGACCCGATGGCGGCCTTGGCTCTCAGACTGTCTGGATATCAGGGCAAGGTGGTGCTCCATTGGCACAGCGACATCGTCAAACAGAAGAAGCTGCTCTGGCTTTACATGCCCCTGCAGGATTGGCTTGTCCGCAGAGCTGACCTCATCGTGGGGACGACCCCCGTCTATATTGCGTCATCCCCTCATCTGGCCGACGTCCAGGACAAGTGTACCTTCCTGCCGATAGGCATCGACGCGGTGAAGCCGGAGCCAGAGAAGGTGGCAGAACTGAAGCGGCGCTATGAGGGGAAGAATATCGTGTTCTCGTTAGGGCGACTGGTTCACTACAAGGGTTACCGCTACCTGATTGATGCCGCCCGCTATCTGACAGACGACTACGTGGTGCTCATCGGCGGTTCAGGAGCCCTTCACGACGAGCTTCAGCAACAGATAGACAATTACGGTCTTGGTCGCCGCGTGAAGTTGTTAGGCCGTGTTGCCGACGAAGACCTGCCCGCCTACTATGGTGCCTGCGACGTCTATTGCCTGAGCAGCACCATGAAGACCGAGGCCTTTGCCATCGTCCAGATTGAGGCGATGTCGTGCGGCAAGCCCGTCGTCAGTTGCAACATTGAGGGTTCAGGTGTGCCCTGGGTCAACAAGGACGACTATTCCGGTCTGGTGGTTGAGACGGAGAACGGCGAGGCCCTGGCCAGTGCCATCCGCCGCATCGTGGAAGACAAGTCCCTCTATTACACCTACTCAGCCGGTGCCCGCAGCCGTTTCATCGAGTATTTCAAGAAGAAACTGATGATTGAGCGGTGCCTTTCCATCTACGAACAGGTCTTACAAACCACTATTCATGCTGGCAACGTTCTGCCAAACGGATGATTTCCTTGGCAGACTCCTCAAAGGAGAATCGTCTGTGACGTTCAGCACCTTTGGCCTGCAACAACGGCTTCAATTCGTCGATGCGTCCTAAGAAATCCAGAAATGTATTGCGAATGCTTTGGACATCGTAAGGATTAAAGTAAAGTGCGGCATCGCCACAGACTTCCCTTTCGACGGGGATGTCGGAGGCTAATACAGGACATCCGCAGGCCATCGCCTCGAGGGGAGGCAGTCCAAAGCCCTCGTAGATGGAAGGGAAGATAAAGCATGAGGCCGTCTGATAAAGGCGGATGAGTTCATCGTCGTTGACACGCCCCAGGAACTTGATGTTCTCAGTCGAGCCCGAAATATTGTTCTGTTCGCTGAAAACCCGGTTATAGCTGCCAACGATATAGAGTTTTGCCTCTGGGATATCCTTGAAAGCCTCGATTAACCGCGAGAAATTCTTGCGTGGGTCGATGGACGAGACGGTCAGCGCAAAGGGTTCAGCAGCAGTAGTCTCCTCACAGCCCGGATGGCTGAGTATCTTTTTGTCGACGGCTCCATAGACAACGCTAATCTGGGACGGTTTCATGAATGGGTAGAAGCGCAAAATCTCGCTCTTCGAGAACTCGCTGACAGTAATAATATGGCGCGACGTCTTGACGGATAGTGGGGTCAGGAACTTATAAAGAATATGGTAAGCGCGTGTATACCAGGCAGGATTCTCGATAAATGCCAGATCGTGGACGGTCATGATTTTCCGTCGTATCAAGATAGGACCTAATCCTGTGAAGCACAGTAGCATATAGTCACGCTTGCCGACAAAGAATAACGGCAGCACAAGCTGTTCCCAGAAATGAGAGTTGCCAAAGCCGAAATGTACGATGTTCAGTCCACGGACGTCGTAACTGTCATGAAAGTCTGCCTTCGGACAGACAAGCGTAAACGGCTGTCCAAGTGCAGCCATGCTCTTGCAAACATTATAAGCATAGCGGTTGACACCCGTCATAGGCTGTGTGAGGAACCTGCCGTTGATGTAAAACATAAGCAAAAGACTATTTGATAGCGTTTTTGATAGCATCCAGATAACGATGTCCGAAGCGTAAATCGGGTTCCACATAGTTGCCCTCGGCCCACTCATTCCACGACTTTAGAAACAATATCCTGTGTTCTGGCTGTTTCTGTGCGACAAGGTTGACTGCCGTTTCCAGGTGCTGTTGGAAAGCCTCCGGCGTAGAATCTACATAAATGGAGTCTGCCTTACCCTGCCGAGGACTGCGGTCCCATTGGGGATAGACTGTGGGGAAGATGTTCTCCCAAGCGTCTTCAGGGGCAAACATGTTCTTGACCACCCTCTTGTAGTCGAAATACTGGCCCGGCAAGAATGGGAGATACTTGTTGAGTACCTTTCGGGCCATATCCCATGAGCGGTTGGTATAAAGCATCTCAGCCCTACGCTGTCCGTTGGAGTTCAGGGCGTCAAAGCCGAACTGCAGAATGTTACGGAAAGCATCGGCGCTGCTTTTGACATTGGGCATACAGCGCACCAATGCCCCATTCTCGTCATATCGAAGTGTCCACGCCGAATGGGTGATGGCATAGAAGTAGATGTCAGGCAAGCCGTTCAGACGGGCTTGTTCTCGCCACGTCTCAATGAAACGGCGCATGTCCGGAAAGAGGAAGGGGTCGAAGACTCCGAAGAGCGGTCTGCCGTCGACGGTGATATACCTCTTGTCGCGGAAGGCCGGCAGGCAATAGTTGAAATGGGCTATGTAGTCATCAACGCCAGGGTAGGTCTGCTCGGCTATCATCTGCTCTGCAGGGGCATCCTTCAGTTTAGTCCATGTCTTGGTCGTCCAGGAGTGGTTAGCCCAGCAAAGGCAGAAGGGGAAGTCAGGCTGACCGCTTTGAAGCACCTCCTCGAAGGGGCGCTGAAGCAACATCTTTCCGTTGCCGAACCAGTAGTGCCAGTAGCAGAAGCCCTCGACACCGGCATCGCGGGCCATATCGGCCTGCTGCTGACGAACCTCGGGCAGTCGGAGATCGTAAAAGCCCAAGTCGGCTGGTATGCGGGGCTGGTAGTGTCCCTTGAAAAGCGGTTTTGCCTTTGCCACATTTGTCCATTCAGTAAAGCCCTTACCCCAGACGGCATCGTTCTCAGGTATCGGGTGATATTGTGGCAGATAATATGCTATTAGTCGTGCTTTCATCATTCAAAAACTATTTTTCCCTGAAAAATATGAACTTCTTCTTCAAATACGTATATAGAGTCATCTCGCCTGCACTTTTCATCATCCGGAAGTGCTGCAAATTCTTTTTCACCATGTCTTGGGCATGACTTAATCGGTAACCCAGCGTAAATCTGTTCCCGTCTTCCGCCCCCAAGACGTTTCCAGAATGCTGGCGATAGTCCACCAATGGCTCGGAGATGGTACACCTGATGCCGCCCTCGGATATGGCTCTCAACGTAATCCAGGCATCGTGCATCGTGGCATCAGTCTGCGGACGTCTGAAACAGGCTTCTTTCACTTGATGGTTGAACAGCATGGTAGAACCCGTCACCAAAGTGTGGACATAATCTTCGTATTTCACCATTCTCTCCGGACGAATCCCTGCATATTGGAAGAAAGAATCATGGAGTATGTGGCCATTCTCGTCAATGACACACAAGTCAGCATGTACGAATACGGGCCGGGAGGGATGTTGCCGTTCGGCTGCCAACAGGACGTCCATGCTCTTTTCTATCTTGTCGGGATGCCAGACATCGTCCTGATCGGCAAACATATAGTAGTCGGCCTCTACCCTTTCCAGCATACTCAGGAAGTTACGACATGCGCCGCCTTGTGAAGGATATTCAAGAAGGACTATCCGGTCTGGGTACTGCTTCACATACTCTTTAATAACAGATAAGGTACCGTCAGTCGAACCGTCATCGTGTATGTAAAGCGTCCAGTCATGACAGGTCTGCCCTATGATGGAATCTATCTGATTTCTCAGATATTTCTCTCCACGATAGGTCGCCATTAGGATGGCTATTCTCTTCTTATTCATTTTAAGACCTTTTTAGACAACCCAAAAGACGTTTCTTTACTTTCTGCCGCCAAAGTCCGAAACGTAAACGCATGTCGCTGAAAAAAATGCCCGGAATGGTTTCTATTCCGTAAACAGCTTTTGCTGCCCAGGCTCCTTCCGATGCCCATAACTGACATGAGATGCCGCCGAATTTCACTTTGGAAATGATTTGCGGCGTCTTCAGAAACTGGTCAGCAGGGACAGACAAGAAGAACAACAAGTCACTAACGATGTAGGGATGAGTCACAATATAGTATCCGCACCTCTCATGAAGTATTCTCCGATAGATGGCATTCTGGTGGTGCACGTCACCTGTCTTCCTGTTGCATTTGCGAATCTCTGAGGATCCGTCGTCATAAACAAGTTCGAAGTCGCTGTATATAAAGGACTTGTCCTCAGGAATATCAGATAGGAAAATAGTTGAGAGTACGTTGTCGTTCCTGAAGACATCGCCGGCATTCAAACAAAGAATCCACTCACCCGTGGCCATAGAGACGCCTTTGTTCAACGCATCATAGATACCATCGTCTGGCTCGCTGACATATTTATCTATATACTTGCTGTATGCTGAGATAACCTCTACGGTTCCGTCATTGCTGCCGCCATCGACTACAATAAACTCCTTGGCAGCATAGTCCTGAGCGATGACACTCCTGACAGTCTTTTCAAAATCCAGCTTGCAATTATAGCAGATTGTGATAATAGAAACCATATTTGCTACCTTCTCCATATTCCTCTCGCATTATCATTAAGTATTTTTGTAAACTGTATTTTGTTGACAAGTATGCTGGGGGCAATACATATACACATGGTTGCCATGAAATAAATGATATCATGAGTCAGAGAACTAACAAACCATGCAAGAGGAATGAAAAGCACCACCATCACTGTCATGTAAAGTTGTAGCCGGAGCGCACCGACACCGTTCAAGAAGAACGAATAACGCATGCTCATAATTAGCAAATAGATATAAATGGCCATCATCACATTCATCTGGTAGGGCACGTGACACTTGTCGCCAATCCACAACTGATACAGATAGGGAGAGATGACGACCATCAGCAAAAGCAAAAGAGCAATCAACCCCATCATCATATTCATGCGTTTGTTTACCCGGAATAACCATTGCTTGTCACCTTTCTCATAAGCATCAGTCGTTGCACTCCAAAACGGCATACAAATAACAGTAAACGCTACCAACACCAAACTGAAGTACCTGTATGCAATCTGATAAGGTGTTACCATCGCTGGGGTAAAGAACTTCGATATCAAGAGGTTTGCGGTCATAAACTGAATGACGCTGGCAATCTGCAGCCAGAAGAACCGAATGCCGAGATTTCCTAATGATAAGGCAACACGAAAGTTGATAAAAGCACACGCCGGACGCAACTTCGGATATTTCAGATAGAACGTGACGAGGTATGCAACCACAAAAACCAACAGCGGTGCTGCAGTATTAGCTATAACCACATGGGGGAAGGTGGCGACATTATGCCTCAGCAACAACCATGTTAGCAAGAGTGCCAAAGCCTGGCCTGAGACCAATATCAAGTTGTTAACTGCCGGAAGTTGAAGTCCCATATAGACATTGCCCACGAACTTAAACACAAAAGTCAGGCAGACCAAGATGGTGGATGCCAATAAGACGACTCTCAATTCAGGGATTAGGGACGGAATGACATTGAAGAAGGCATAAACATCTGTCAAATAGATTAACAATGACAATAGAAGCGTCATCGGCACCATAATGCAGATGAGCATGGCGAATGTTGAAGAGATTGCTTTTCGGGCCTCGCCCATATCCTCGTGAGCTACAAAGGTCGCCAACTTGTTACGGAGACCATTGCCAAGGCCAATGTCCATCTGGTCTATCCATATCAGCATACTACTGATGGTAAGCCAGACCCCATTCTTATACTCCCCCAGACAGGTCAGCGTGAGCGGGACCATCACTATGCTGACAAGAGCTGCAAGCACCTTTAACAAGAAAGATGCTGCAACATTCTTATAGATTAATGTTGTCCTGCCATTATCCTTTCTGAAGAGCCTCATACTGCACTAAATTACGGGGTAAAGCATAAAATCGTATCCGTTCTAATCCTGTCAGGAGAACAACGACAATCGTAGTCTCCATAAGTAAATGGAATACTTGAAGGAAGTTTTCGTTGTAAAACTGAATGATGATGACCTCAACCAAAAAGGTATAGAAACACTTGCACATAACATTGCCTTCACAGAACTTTCTATAGACAAGTCCGAAGAGGCTACCGTATAAAAAGCCAAAGAAGGCGACTCCCCCACGACCAAAGTCGTTGTAGAAAGGCTGCATGATAGAAAAGACGTTCGTGGGGATAGGGACATACACAAACTCCTGTAGTCGTCCTAATACATCAATCTTGATACCAAAACGTTGCAGCTGGGGATAGAAGTCATTGAGCGTATTGGAAGCAAAGGTATCGGAGATGGTAAGCCTCAGTTTCTCAAAAGCCACCATAGGCGATGTCACATACATACCGAAGAAATCCATAAACGTCATCGACTTGTCGCTATCAGCATCTTCTTTCGACATGTTGAAGAAGAAAAAGAAGACGATAATCAGTCCGAAAGTAACACCGATGGTTCTTACTCGAATCTTTCCTCGTTCGTAAAGGACAAACAACGTGCCCAGTATCATCACCAGGATTCCACTTTTCTCCATCATGGCTAACTCTAAGATAATATTATTGGCAACGATAAGTGCGACAACCCATTTGGAGACTCGTGGGTAAAGCCAGATGACAATCAGGAAAAGGGCGATATTAATGCCTTGGGTGTAATTCAGCAAACCATACGATTCGGTATTTTCGATAGCAAGGACACGTATGTTATATAGAATATTGTCTGTCTCAAACTGGCTGACCACATTGTATATGGTCTTGGCATACAACAAAGTCATCATCAGCGAAAGGAAGACAAATCCATAAAACATGTACAGATTCACACCGATAGGCTTCTTATGGTCAACAGGTTCTGTCTTATTCACGTCCTTAGACAGCCAGAAGGTCAGAAGAGAGCAAGGAAGGAACGTGATGAGCCAAAGTGTCAGGCAAATGACGAATTCCGGACCAATAGGGTCTAACGTTCCCTGAAGGAAATAGAGCAAGATGTCACCAGCCCAAATGACAACCGTGAGACACCACGGAGAAAAGAAGTCACCCCATTCTATCCGGAATGCGCCCGACGCTTGCAAAGTCTTATACCTCCTAACACAAAAAGTCAGGAAAAGTGATATAGCGACAAAACTGAGTATATAGCTAATCAGATAGCTATTTGGTTTCATAGGCACGGTATTCGCCTGAACGACAGCGAATGAGAAATAATTCCTTTGGAGAAGAGCCTGATTACGGACATACTTGTTTGTGGCATCTTCATATTGGGAATATGCAGACTTCAGTTCCCTGGCCAAGACTATCTCCTGCATTTTTGCCGTTTGAGTTTTCAAGGAAGCATGTGAGTCAACGAAAGCGTCATACTCCGTCTGAGCTTTCTTATAACTCTCCCCACAGGAAATCATCTCTTCCTTAGCACTTTTTAAGGAGCACTCTGTCAGCTGATGCCGATAACTGGTCACATAGTTTTGCAATTCCATGGTAACGCTATCAAGCATTTGGAAGGCAACTATCGGATCACGGTCTGTGAAACTGATAATCAACGTTGACTGGCGTCCGCTGTAATTGTAGTTAATATGTTTTCCTACTGCCTCTATCGTGTCTTCCTGACACAAGTATTCACCATACGTACATCCCTTTTCCTTGACATATTTGTTTGCTATAGACCTGAAAAGGTCCTCAGAATCCAGAAAAGAACAATACGACTCTATGTCATTTAACCCCGTATTAGAGCCTCCCGTTGCTGCTTTTATCTTGGCATCCAGCATATTCATGCCAATGGCCAGGTCTACTTCTTTATATTCATCGCTCACTTTGGTCATGGCCGTGTACTCCTTAGGCACACACAGCCATACTACTACGGCAAGCACCAAGGCAATGAGCGTTGTCAGAATATACGGATGGTTTTTCAAGCAGACGATGATTTATAAGGTAAACGACACTAAATATTGACAAACTTCTTGCGGTTCTGCCAGGCGAGCATACCCGTTCTAAGCAGAAAACCTAATATCATCCAGATGATGAGCGTCACTATCTTCGGACGGCTGCTGTGCTTAACGGGAACGGAAGCATTCTGGACGATGGTAAAGGCCGGCGTACGTTCCTGAACCTTGGCCTTGGCAAGCTGACGCTGCTCCACCACTTGCTGGTAGATGTTATACTTCAGCTGCATCTCGTTCTCCAACTCATCCATCTGTGACTGGACAGACTGTAACACCACCTTACTGTTGGCATCGCCAAAAGAGGCATACTTCTGACGGGCCTTCTTGTACTGAAGGTTGGCTTCGTCAAACAGTTTCTCCATGTACTCCAAATCGATGCGGGCTTTCTTGGTACGATAGTCGGTAATGGCGTGCTGGAGGTGTACCTGGATGGAGTCGGCCATTGTGGCGGCAATCAACGGGTCTTGGTCTTCCACGACAATGGTGATGACGTTGGTTTTCTTATCGACAGAACAGTCAATCTTGTTCTTTATCGCCTTGGCGACTTCATCTTCTTTCTTTGTCAGTTGGAAGGGGTCGGGCTTGTGACCAGGTCCGGGAGCAGGCTCAGCCTTCAGCTTCTCAATGATATTAATCACCAGCGCCTGAGGATATTCGTGGATTGCCAACTTTTGGTGCTTCTGGATATAGTCAAAATAGCTGTATTCGTCGCCAGTCTTCAGGGTTTTTACCGTTACAGGGAAAAGCCCGACAATGAAATTTGTCGATTCCATCAGGTCAGGATAAATCTCTGGATAGAGGGCATCGCCAGTCTGGCCTATCTTCATGTTCATGCCGACCATCGAAGCCAGCGAAGAGATACTGCCTGAAAAGCCGTTGCCCGACTCTTCCGGTGCAAGGATGACGGTAGACTTATAAATCTTTGGGGTGCCGAAAGCGAACAATACGCCAATGACGCCAGCGACAATCGAATAGATGCATATCTTTTTCTTGTCAGCCAGTAATAACCTGACGACCTCGACGATGTTTATATTGATAATCTTTTCCTTTTCTTCCATCTTACATCCTACATCTTACATCCTACATCTTACATCTTACTTCTCACATCTTACTTCGTCAGATTAGCAATAGTGGCAATCATCGTGCCGAGTGAGGCGGCGGTAGTACCGAGGCTCAGCCACTGCTGGAGTCCGAATCCCTGACGCTGGCGCTTGGTGGGTACCACAATCTGGCAACCGGGACGTGGTTTGTGCTTACGGTCGGCTTTGGCCACCATGCCATTCATATAGATAATGATGGTCTGGCTCTTCTTGGCGGTCGATGTGGTGCCACCGGCTCTTTCGATGTAGTAGTTGGCGTTTTCGCCATCCTTGAATTGTACGGTATTGGGGTAGAGCACCTCACCGTTGATGCTAACGGTGTTGGTATAGCGGGGTACTACGATGCGGTCGCCATCACGCAAGATGGGGTCATCGTCACTATTGGGACTGGCCATCGCCTTGTCAAGCTCGATGCCTACGGGGTAGGTGGCGTTTGTAAGCAGCTTCCTGATGTCGATAGAGTCCTTGCCGGAGTTTCGCTGGGCCGTACGCAACACGGTTTCCATCATATCGCGCTCCTCAGGGGTCATCAGTCGCAACAGTTTCGTTCCTTCCGGATAGGCGCGCTCCGTCAGGCCACCAGCCTGTTTGATAACGTCGCTCAGTCGCTGTCCCTTGTTCGACAATGCATAGGTGCCTTGAAACTGCACTTCACCTTCGATGGAGACGTTCTGTTGCTCGGTATAGTTAGGCGAGCGGCGTACATAGACCTCGTCGAAAGGCTGCAGCGTAAAGTCGGGCTGGTCAGCAATGCTATAGTTCTCCGTCAGCTTGAAACTGAACGTCTCGGCAATCTGGTCGTTGGCTTCGGTAGCTTTGGGATTGGAAATGCGGCGTGCCACATCGACCTTCACCAATGAGGCTGCTTCCGTCATACCGCCAGCCTGGATAATCAGGTCCTCTATGGTCTCATTTTCTGCAAAGCGGTATGTGCCGGGATAGTGAACCTCGCCACTGATAGTGACCGTCCTGAGCTGGTCGTTCTCCTCGCGGCTGGCAATGTAGATGACGTCCTCGTTGCGAAGGGGAAGGTCGGGTAACGTTCCCTCAAGAATGCCTACGATGTCGATGCTCTGTACTTCTAAGCTGCGGTCGGGTTTCATGCGGTGCATGACGGCATGCTGACCGATGGCATCCTCCTTCAGTCCGGCAGCGGCCTCCACCAGCGACTTGACGGAACTGATGTTATCGCCTACCTGATACATGCCAGGACGATAGACGGCGCCCTTGATTTCGACCATGTTCTGGTAACGGGTCAAGGTGGAATCGACGCTGACAGAGTCTTCGTCCATCAGCTTGAAGCCGCTCATGTCAAACTCTCCGACGCTGAAGACGGAGTAGCCTGCACCGGCCTTACGGTTAATGCGGATGGCCTTGGTATAGGCATCACCGGTAAATCCGCCGGCATATTTTAATAAGGTGGCAGCACTCTCGGTCTTCTTCATCTCGTAGAACATGGGGCGCTTCACCTTACCAGTGATGTTGACCAGCGACTCGTAGGGACTGACGGTAATGACATCGTTGTCCTGCAGGCGGACGTCGCCAGTGAGATGGCCGTTCAACAAGAAGTCATAGACATCGACATTCGACAGCAGATGTCCGTTGCGGAACACCTTGACGTTACGCAGAGTACCTATTTCGTTAGGACCGCCCGCCATGTAGAGGGCGTTGTAAACGGTGGCAAAGGCCGACATGGTATAGGTGCCTGGCAGCTTTACCTCACCCATGACGCTGACGGTAATGGTGCGCGTCTGACCTAATGTCAGGTCAATCTTCGAACCCTGATAGCGCGGGCCGAGCACCTGCTTGAGGCGGGCCTTGGCTTGTGAGACGCTGAGTCCGCCTAACTGGATGACGCCGACGCCCTCAATGACGATGGTTCCGTCGGGTGAGATAGTCTCTGTAACGCTCTCCTGCGAGGCGCCCCAGATGTCGACGTTCACCGCATCGCCAGGACCTAAGCGGTAGTTCTGCGGTGTGGCTAAGTTCATCGAACTCTCGAAGGTGAGGTTCTTGTTGTTAAACACGTCGTGGCCGAAAATCTTACGCTTGGGCTCCTTCTCCTTCTTCATCTCGTACTTCAGCGAGTCGGGCATCATGAAGTCCATAGCCTCGTCCATCTCCATGAAATCCTCGTCTTCCTCGTCGTAGGTATGACGCTGAATCTGGTTCTTGGGCTTCTTGTCCTTGATGCGGAACTGCGAGGCGTTCTCCTTGTCCTTGGCCTTCCGCTCTTCGCGCAACTCGGCGTTCGACTCCCTCATACGGTTCTTGGCACCCTTGCTACCAGCAGTAATGTCATCGGCACCCAAGGCACCGTTCTTGATCTGC
>JAEEVT010000164.1 GCA_016291005.1 Prevotella sp.
TTATGAAAACAATTTGTTTATATTTCGAGATACATCAGATTATCCATCTGAAGCGCTACCGTTTCTTTGATATCGGTACCGACCATTATTACTATGATGACTACGAGAACGAGCGTAGCATCACAGACATTGCCAACCGCTCGTACATGCCGGCACTTACCGCCATAGGCGACATGATTAAGGAGCATGGTGACTATTTCAAGGTTGCTTTCAGCCTTTCTGGTACGGGTATTGAGCAGTTGGAGTTCCATGCTCCCCAGGTCATTGCCAAGTTGCAGGAGCTGAACCAGACGGGCTGTGTCGAGTTCCTCGCCGAGCCGTACAGCCACGGTCTGTCGTCGCTGGCCAACGAGGAGACCTTTGCCCTCGATGTCAAGAAACAGGCAGCCAAGATTGAGGAACTGTTTGGGCAGAAGCCGACGGTTGCCCGCAACTCATCTCTTATCTATAGCGATGACATTGGCGGACAGATTGCCGCCATGGGCTTCAAGGGTATGCTCACCGAGGGTGCCAAGCACGTGCTCGGCTGGAAGTCACCACACTACGTTTACAACTGCAACATTGCCCCCAACTTGAAGCTGTTGCTGCGTGACGTCGAGCTGTCTGACGACATCTCCCTGCGCTTCAACAATCCCGACTGGGAGGGTTATCCCCTGTTTGCCGATAACTATATCGACCGCATCGCCAACTTCCCAGAGGAAGAGCAGATTATCAATATCTTCATGGAGCTTTCAGCACTTGGCATCGCCCAGCCGCTCAGCTCAAACATCCTTGACTTCCTGAAGGCACTGCCCGGTTGCGCCAAGGAGAAAGGCATTACCTTCTCTACGCCGACGGAAATCTGCATGAAGGTGCCTTCTATGGGAGCCGTCGATGTTCCCGACACCCTGAGCTGGGTTGACGAGGAGCGTGACTGCTCATGCTGGCTTGGCAACGCCATGCAGCGTGAAGCTTTCAACAAGCTCTACTCGGTGGCTGACCGTCTGCGCATTGCCGACGATCCGCGCATCAATCAGGACTGGGACTACCTGCAGGCTTCCAACAATTTCCGCTTTATGACCACCAAACCCTCGAATGTTGGTCTTGACCGTGGCATCTACAGCGGTCCTTTTGATGCCTTCACCAACTACATGAACATCCTCGGTGACTTCATCAACAGGGTCAATGCCCTTTATCCTCCCGAAATAGAGAACGACGAGCTCAATGCTCTGCTCACCACCATCCGTAATCAGGGCGACGAGATCGAGATGAAGGACAAGGAGATTACCCGTCTGAAGGCCCGCCTCGAGAAACTGGAGCCGAAGGAGCCCGAGAAGAAGCCTGCCAAGAAGGCCGCTCCGAAGAAGGCTGCTGCACCCAAGAAAGCTGCTGCTCCGAAGCCTGCAGCTCCGAAGAAAGCCGAAACTCCGAAGGCAGCTGCCGAAGAACCTGTTGCTCCTGCCAATCAGGAGGAGAAGTAAATCACCTCTATTTTAATAAAAAGAAGGCCGTCATACTAAGTGGCGGCCTTATTTATTTCTAAATATATTTGGCTTTTTGAATACTAATGTTTACCTTTGCAGCAAAATTAACGACATAGTTGACATCATGAGTCCACTTTTCTTAGGCTTCGGCCTCGATGCCTGGATTACCATTGTCACGGTGCTGGGCATGTTCAGCATTCTGCTGTTTACCAAATTGCGCTCCGACCTCGTCTTTCTCGGGGCCATCGGAGTCCTTTTCGTTACGGGTGTGCTCGACGCCAAGGAGGCGTTCTCCGGCTTTAGTAGTTCATCGGTAATCACCGTCGGCGTGCTATTCGTAGTCGTTGCCGGACTGATGCATACGGGTGTACTGCAATGGATAGTGAAGCATCTGCTCGGCACGCCTGACAGTTACTCGAAGGCGGTGACGCGGCTCATGCTGCCCGTGGCCGTGCTCAGTTCGTTCCTCAGCAATACCACGGTGGTGGCGCTCTTCGTCAACATCGTGAAGATGTGGTCGAAGAAGCTGGGTGTCTCTCCTTCGAAACTGCTCATTCCGCTGAGCTATGCCTCAGGCATGGGTGGCGTCTGTACTTTGATTGGTACACCGCCGAACCTCATCATCAGCGGCCTCTACGAGGAGAAGACGGGCGTGGCAATGAACATCCTGACCACGACCATCCCTGGCCTGTTCTGTCTGGCTGTCGGCATACTGTCAATTATCGCTATGCGTAAGTTGCTGCCAGACCGTAAGGCTCCCGAGAGCGCTTTCGAGGCTACGGCAGAGTATACTGCCGAGTTGCTGGTGCCGTCGGACAACCCATACATCGGTCAGACGTTAGCCGAAGCCGGACTGTTCCACGTCAAAGGCGGAAGCCTGATAGAGATTTATCATTTCGATAATGCCCCGTCGCCCGTTATGGAGGACGAACCCATCTTGGGAGGCGACCATTTGGTCTATGCCGGCCAGATAGACGAGATTATTGACATGGCGTCGAGTCATAAGCTGGTGAGTGCCGACCATCACGTCTTCTCCATGAGCGAGGTTGACAAGACCCGTAAGTTGCGCACGGCATACGTTACCTTTGGCAGTAGTCTGATAGGAACCACCATCGGAGGCAGTACGTTCGAGAAGGATGTTAATCTGAAGTTGGTGGCTGTTGCTCGTCGCGGCCAGCGCATTAACCAGGCACCGCGTCAGGTGGTGTTGGAGGCTGGCGACACGTTGCTATTACTATGTCCTAATACCCTGAACGTCAATACTGCTGCGCTCGCTTCAGACCTTCATTTCTTCGACTCCGACGACGTGCCCAACATCGGACGCGGTACGCTCGTGTCTACGGTTATCATGATTGCTATGGTGGTCCTTTCGGCACTGGGCGTCATCCCCCTGTTACAGAGTGCGTTCCTTGCCGCTGCCGCCATGCTCATCTTCCGTTGCTGCAACGCGGAACAGGCTATGAAGGCCGTCAACTGGGAGATTCTGATGGTCTTCGCCGGAAGTGCCGTCCTCGGTCTTGCCATCCAGAAGACGGGCATTGCCGAGTGGATGGCAAATGGCATCCTCGATGTCTGCGGCACCAATCCGCTTGTGGTGATGACTGCCGTTTGCTTCGTCGGAACGTTCATCACCGAGTTCATCTCCAATACGGCTGCGGGTGCCATGTTCTTCCCCATTATGTACGAAGCTGCCGAGAAGCTGGGCTACGACCCGTTCCCCTTCCTCGTCGCCCTGATGGTAAGCGTCAGCAGCAGCTTTGCTACGCCCATCGGCTCGCCAACCCACATGCTTGTCTATGGTCCTGGTGGCTACCGCTTCAGCGATTTTATGCGTATCGGTCTGCTGATGAACATCATCATTCTCGCCGCCAACATCTTTATTGTGAACATCGTGTTTCCTTTAACGCCGTTACATTAAGTTATGAATAAACCCTGTTGGTTTAATTAGAATAATACATATTTATATTATGAATAAGAGTACGAAATGGATGCTTGCCGCCATCTTTACCATTTGCGGCGCAACAACATTGGGCTTGGGTCTGAGTTCATGCAAGAAAGCTCAAACTGAGAACGAGAATCCTGTCAAGAAGGTGGTTAGTACTGAACTCATCCGCACCTCGCAGAGCTGGGACGGTGTGGAGCTGCCCGACTATTTCCAGGGTCGTCCCGAACTCGTGGCTGTGAAATACGTCTTCCCCGCTGGTCAGAAACTTGGCTGGCACCACCATGTGGCCATGAACTACGGCGTATTGGTTCAGGGCGAACTGACCATCATCGGTTTGGATGGCAAGACGAAAGTAGTGCATGAGGGCGAGGCTGTCGTTGAGATGGTGGGCACCGTTCATCATGGCGAGAATCGCGGCACGAAGGACTGCATCCTCTACATGTTCTATCTCTCGCAGAAAGACCTGCCCCTCGCTGTGCAGCATCCGGACATTCCTCTGGAATAAGAAACTTAAACCGCGGGCCGGAGCCTGATGGCTTTCGGCCAAAGGGGTACTTGCTTATGGTCGAGCGTTGGCCAGACCCTCTTTAACAAAACAAGAAATAGAAAATGGAACAAAAAAACAGGAATGTCGGTACTCCGGAAGCCGGAGACCGCAGTAAAGTCAGCGTGCTGTTTATGCTTTTCGGTACGCTATTCTGCGTTTGCCTGATTACGGCAAACGTGTTGGAGACAAAGCAGTTATCGTTTGGACCCATTAATCTGACGGCGGGAATAATCGTTTTCCCCGTGTCGTACATCATCAATGACGTGGTGTGCGAGGTGTGGGGCTACCAGCGGACGCGCATGCTGATATGGATGGGCTTTGCCATGAACTTCTTCTTCGTCATTATGGGAGCCATCGCAGACTGGATTCCAGGGGCGTCGTACTGGGATGGCGACGAGGGTTTCCACGTCATTTTCGGACTGGCACCGCGCATTGCCCTGGCATCGTTTATTGCCTTCATCGCCGGTTCGTTCATCAACGCGTACGTAATGTCTAAGATGAAGTTGTCGTCACGTGAAAGTCACAAAAGGCAGACAGCAACGTCTCACTCAGACCAAGGTTCAGATAATTTTGCCCGTTCATTCTCAGCACGTGCCGTCTTGAGTACGATATTCGGTGAGCTGACGGACTCTGTCATCTTTTTCCCGTTGGCGCTGGGCGGCGTGATTCCCTGGGAGGAAATGCCGTCGCTGATGATTAGTCAGGTGACGCTGAAGACGCTTTATGAGATTGTGGTGCTGCCCGTGACCATCCGCGTCGTCGAATTTACCAAGAAACACGACCACGAGGATGTCTATGACAACGACATCAACTACAACATATTCAATATTCTGAAGATATAAACGACGAAGAGGATTAGAGTTAAAAGGTAAAGGCTGAAAACGTAAATCGTATTTAATAATATGAACAGAGAACACGAGGGCCTGCAGCAGTTGGGCCGAAAGACGGAGTATAAGATGGACTATGCACCTGAGGTGCTGGAGACGTTTGAGAACAAACACCCGGGGAACGACTACTGGGTGCAGTTCAACTGTCCTGAGTTTACGAGTCTCTGCCCGATTACGGGCCAGCCGGACTTCGCGGAGATAAAGATAGCCTACATTCCGGGTGAAAGGATGGTGGAGTCGAAGAGTCTGAAGCTCTACCTCTTCTCGTTCCGCAACCACGGCGACTTCCACGAGGACTGCGTGAACGTCATCATGAAAGACCTGGTGCGCCTGATGCAGCCTAAATACATAGAAGTGTTGGGGCTGTTCACCCCTCGTGGCGGCATCAGCATCTGGCCCTATGCCAACTACGGCCAGCCCGGCACGAAGTACGAGCGCATGGCTGAGGAACGCTTGTTACGTCGACAAATGTTGGGCGTGTGAGAAGAATCAAGGATATCACGTTCGAAGCGAAAAAATAGCGCCGCTTTCCCCTACTTTTTATTCTTTTATTATTTATTTTTCCTCTTCCTTCAGAAATCCAGTACTTTTCCATCAGTTTTCCTTAGGATAAGTTGCAGAAATCCTTAGGATAACTGGCGGCAAAGTACTGGATA
>JAEEVT010000020.1 GCA_016291005.1 Prevotella sp.
TCTTCCTGGTCGGCAAACGACATCTCGCAGTCAATCTGTGTAAACTCCGGCTGACGGTCGGCACGCAGGTCCTCGTCACGGAAACACTTGGCAATCTGGAAGTAACGGTCGAAGCCTGAGACCATGAGCAGCTGCTTCAGGGTCTGCGGACTCTGCGGCAGGGCATAGAACTGTCCGGGATTCATACGGCTGGGCACCACGAAGTCGCGGGCACCCTCAGGTGTTGAACCGATAAGGATAGGCGTCTCTACCTCTATGAACTGCTTCGAGTCCAGGAAGTTGCGGATGAGGATGGTCATACGGTGGCGCAGCTCCAGGTTCTTGCGGACACACGAGCGGCGCAGGTCCAGATAGCGGTACTTCATGCGGATGTCGTCGCCGCCATCGGTCTGGTCTTCTATGGTGAAGGGAGGTGTCTGGCTCTCGCTCAGCACGTTCAGCTGCTTGGCAAGTATCTCGATGTCGCCCGTCTCCATCTTGGGGTTCTTGGCCTGACGCTCGCTCACCACGCCCGTCACCTGAATGCACCACTCACGTCCCAGGCGGTTGGCCTGTTCGCAAAGGGCAGCATCCTTCGACTCGTCAAACACCAACTGGGTCAAACCATAACGGTCGCGCAGGTCGACAAACGTCATGCCACCCATCTTTCTCGTTTTCTGTACCCATCCGGCCAGCGTTACCTCGCTGCCGGCATCGGTAAGCCGAAGCTCACCACAAGTTTTTGTCCTATACATTATTATATATATTTAGTATTTCTTCTGCAAGTTATTCCAGGTCGAAAGGACCGGTGGAGGTATTACGCTTCAAGACTTCGAGTTTGAAGTCCGCTCCTGCCACGATGCCGTAGCCACGCAACACAGCCTCCACGGTCTTGCGGGCCAGCTCAGGATGGTTGTTCTCTTCGCTGAGGTGGCACAGCCAGACATAGCGGAGTTCTTCCGACATGTTCTCAGCCACGGCAATGGCGCTGTTACGATTACTGAGATGTCCCGTACCGGAAAGGATACGCGACTTCAGGAACTGCGGATAGGGTCCGCTCATGACCATCTCCTCGTCATGGTTAGCCTCGATGACAAGGTTTCGTGCCTGAGAGATGAAGCCCTTCATCTCGTCGGTAACGGTTCCAACGTCGGTCATCAGACAGAAGTTAGTGCCACCAGCTTCTATGAAGAATCCGACGTTGTCGCTACTGTCGTGGGGTACACCGAAAGGTGTGACGGTGAAGTCGCCCACCTGGAAAGTGACGCCTTTCTCTATAAAGCGCGCCAGGTCGGGAGTCACTTTCTGCGAGATGCAGTAGTTCTTGTTGATGCCGACGTGCACCTCTCTCGTGGCATAGACGGGCACTTGATAGTCATGGCTGAACGAGCCAACGGACTTGATATGGTCTGCATGGTCGTGAGTGATGAGCACATGATGTATCTGAGAAAGACTGACGCCGTATGTACGTAGGTCTTTCTTCAGTCCGCGCAACCCTACTCCCAAGTCGATGAGTAGTGCGTCGGCGGGGGTCATCAACAGATAGCAGTTGCCGCTGCTTCCGCTGCCAAAGGATATAAACTTCAGCATGTCTTGCGTAAATTTCGTGCAAAGGTACTAAAAAAATGAGAAATGAGAAATGAGAAAAGAGAAATTTTTGTACTTTTGCAGAGTATTTGAAATATTTAATGTTATGAAACTATATTTTTATCTGCTCTTGGCCATTCCTTTTCTGGTTTCTGGATGTGACATGACGGGTTCTGGCGAAGCCGGGAGTACCGCCGGGCGTTGGGCCGAGGCTTACTTCAACTGCGACTTCGAGGAGGCTCGGGAGTACACGACTGCCGAGGGTTGCAAATGGTTGCAATATGCTGCCTCGAACATGACAGAGGGTGACGTGGAACTGCTGAATGCCCAGCCGGAGGATGCTGAGGTCACCGTGACCGACGTGTATGAAGGCAACGACAGCATGGCAACAGCCCGCATCCATGTGAGCCGTTGGCTGGCCATGGACTCTGTCGGTCAGGCCAGCAGTCTGAAGGAGGACGGTATTTTTTCTGTAGATCTGGTAAAGCGCAACGGTCGCTGGCAGGTTAGAATGGCAGGCCTACCGCAAAGTGAAAAGCAAAGTCGCGACTGAGTTTGGGATGTATAATCGGGTAATGTTCTCGCTCGGTGTTGTACGCCGGGTTGACGGCTTTCATACCCATGTCGAAACGGATGATGAAGTAGTCGAAGTTCAACCTCAGTCCCAAACCGTAGCTTGCTGCCAGCTGTTTCCAGAATGACGTTATCTTGAACTGCCCTTCTGGTTGATCATCATATTCGCGTAGGGTCCAGATGTTTCCTGCATCGACGAAGAGTGCTCCGCCTAACTTCCAGAACAGGTGGGCACGGTACTCCATATTCAGGTCCAGCTTCATGTCACCCGTCTGGTTGATGAAGTCAATGTTTCCGTCAAAACCCTTATAGCCGCCGGGGCCCACACTACGGACACTCCATCCGCGCAAGCTGTTGGCACCTCCTGAGAAGTAGCGCTTCTCGAAGGGAAGAATGTCGCTGTTGCCGTAGGGATAGGCAATGCCCAGACCGACGTGCAGCACCAGTTGTCGCTGGTAGTCGAACTGGAAGTAACGTGTATAGTCCACGTCGCCCTTGACATATTGTGCGAAGGCTATGTCGAGGAAGGTGTACTGATCTGCGCCGTTCTGGTGGAACCCAAAGGTGTGGGCAGCTATGTTCAGCAAGTTGCCGGCAGTCTCGATGTTCGTCTTGAGGGCAAAAGTACCATTATTATAGGAGTAGCGCAGCCCTGTCTTCATAATGAAGAGGTCCTGATAGTTGTAAAGCAGGATGGCATTACGCGAGGCGACATCTATGAGATATTCCGTAATGAAGGTATCGCTGACCCACGGCATGGAGATGTAGTTCAGGTCGAGCAAGTCCAGCTGGTAGTGGTCTCTATGTGTAGGGTCGTTCCACTTGTAGTTCCAGCCTACGGAGAAGACGCGACGGTGGAACTCGGGACGGTTCTGCAGGTCGAAGAGTGCAGAAACCTCCGATGTGGCATTGACCCTTCTACGGAACGACGACGACAGGAAGGGTGCTATGAATCGCGGGAACGAGAGCTTGGTCTGAAGGCTATACTCTAAGAAGTTGGCATTGGAGTAACCTTCCAATCCCTTAATGGCCTCATAGGCTCCACGCAGTTCTACCGACAGGTTCTCCGAGCCTCGGAAAAGGTTGCGGTTCTGGTAGGTCAGCGATGCTGCCGCACCTAGGTCACCCGCCGTATTGGTACCCTCCGGCTGGAACGAAATGGTCGAAGGCTTGTTCATTGTGATGGCAATGTTACAGTCCAACAAGGCGGTGTCAGGTACTTCGCTGAAGCTGATGTTGGTATAGCGCACAGCCCCGAGGCGTCCGAAGTGGTGGTAGGTGGACTGCAGGTCAGAGGCCGAATAGAGTTGTCCCTCACGGATATAAGTGTTCTGCTGCATGACGTGCTGGCGCAAGTGGCTGCCCTTACCGTCACGGACGCCGTTGTCGAACGTGACATGACGGATATTGTATTGCTGGTGAGGCTGTTGCTCCACTTCATTGTTACGATACTGGTCCAACACCAGCCGTAGGTTAATGAACGTACTGCCCTCTACGGAATCGGCACGATAGGTGATGAAGTCTTTGTTGAAGCGATAGTAGCCATTGTCTGTCAATATGCGGGTAATACGCTTGCGCTCGGCATCCAGGTTTTCCACATTGAACACCATACCGGTCTGGAGTCCATGCTCGTCGTCGGCCAGCAGGCGGGCAATGGCCGTATCGCGGATTTCGTAGTCAATGTTTCGGATGAAATAGAGACGGCCTGGATGTAACTGGTAGTTGGTACGCAGCTTCTTGCCCTTCGTGGTGGTCGATACATCCACCGTGGCACGCAGATAGCCGTGGTTCTGCAACTGCGTCTGTATGCTGCGGGCCGACACCTCGGTCGATGCCGAGTCATAGATGACGGGCGGTTCTCCGATGTTGCGCAGGGTGCGGTTCAGCCAGCGCGTCGTGTCGCGACCGGAGAGAGAATAGGTATATAAGGGTATTTTCACGGCAGAGAACCATCTGGAGTTGCCTCGCTGGCGAACATACTGCTTCAGCCCCGACGGACTGACGCCTGGTGCTTTCTCGTCGCTTGTCACCTGTACACGGTCTAACAGATACTGGCCGTCGGCCACATATTTCGTTTCAGAACACGCAACCACCAGGAGTGCCACGAGGCTTACAATGATACCTCTCTGCCACATTCTGATTGCAAAGTTACGAATAAGTGAGGAAAGAACAAAACAAAAAGCCATATTTTTGTTTTTTCTTTCGAACGAGAGTGACTTCTCGCGAAGCGAAAAGTTACGAATAAGTGAGGAAAGAACAAAACAAAAAGTCATATTTTTGTTTTTTCTTTCGAGCGGAAGTGCCTTCTCGCAAAGCGAAAAGTTACGAATAAGTGAGAAGAATACCAAAGAAAAGTTGAGCGCAAAACAAAGAAAATCGGCAAAAAGCTTGCATTTCGCGTTTTATTTTTGTATCTTTGCATTTTGTAAGCCGGAGGGCTAATAGGTTTGAGGAGATGGTCGACTTTTCCAGTACTTTTCCGTCAGAAATCGCGGTGATTTCTTCAGGAAATCACGGCAACTTCTGAAGGAAATCACGGCAATTTCTGAAGGAAATCACGGTGATTTCTGAGGGTTTTCTACGCGAATTGCTGAAGTAATGAGCCTACCTTAAAAACAAAATACAGATCATACACATCATACAGATGTTTTCTAAAACCCTTCGCGTACCGTGCGTGCATATACGCGGTACGCGAGACATTCTTAAGAAACAAGTGTATATCTGTATATCTGTATTACACTATATCACGGTAAGCGTATCCGCTGTGACGCCTTGACTCGTATCTGAAAAGTCAGTACCTTTACATATTGAATTCGGAATTTCTAAAAAAACGGAAATTATTTGGAGATTAGAGGGAAAGTGTGTATATTTGCAGAATGAAAGAGAAACTGACAATAGTGAAAGTAGGAGGAGCTGTGGTCGAGGACGAACTGCAGCTCTCTCAGTTGTTAAAGGACTTCAGCGCCATCGAAGGGCGCAAGGTGCTGGTACACGGTGGTGGGCGTAAGGCAACAAAGATGGCGGAGCGCTTAGGTATTGAGACAAAGATGGTGAACGGACGGCGCATCACAGACGGTGACATGCTGGAGGTGGTGACGATGGTCTATGGCGGACTGGTGAACAAAAACCTCGTGGCCCGTCTGCAGGCTCACGGCATCAATGCCATAGGACTGACTGGTGCCGACGCCAACGCCATACGCAGCCATAAGCGTCCGCCCGTTATCATCAAGGACAGTTCAGCAGCAGACGGTTCCGCAACCGGTAGTTCCCTGGTTGATTTCGGCTTCGTGGGTGACGTTGACCAGGCCGACGGCCTGATGCTGAGCCGACTCATTGAGGCTGGCATTACGCCCGTCATGGCTCCGCTGACGCACGATGGCGAGGGACACATCCTGAACACCAATGCCGACACCATCGCCTCGGAGACTGCCAAGGCCCTGGCTCAGTACTACGACGTCACGCTCATCTTCTCGTTCGAGAAAAAGGGCGTGCTGCGCAACCCAGACGATGAGGACTCGGTCATCCCTGTTATCTCGCGTTACTTATTTAATGAGTATAAGGCCGACGGCACCATCTCTGGCGGCATGCTGCCCAAGATAGAGAATGCCCTCGCTGCCGTCGAATCTGGCGTCAGCCGTGTCATCATCACGCTGGCTACAGCCATCGACGGGAAGCATGGAACGATCATAGAAAGGTAAAAAGGTAAAAAAGTAAAAAGGCATTTTAAAGGTAAAAAGGTAAAAAAGTAAAAAGAAAAAGATGAAGGCCATTAGTTTCCAAACCGACATCCTGCCGCTGAAGAATGAACTTTACCGGCTGGCGCTCCGCATCACGATGAACGCTGCGGAGGCTGAGGATGTGGTACAGGAAACGATGATGAAGGTATGGAACAAACGTGACGACTGGAATCGCATAGAATCGATAGAAGCGTTCTGCCTCACCATCTGCCGTAACCTCTCGTTAGACAAGGTGCGGCGCATGGACAACCAGACGCAATCACTGGACGCCACTATTCAGCCTCTTGACCATAGAGTAGCCTCCAACCCTGAGGAACATACCGTTCAGCGTGACCGCGTCAGACTGGTGCGACAGCTTATCAGCGAACTGCCCGAAAAGCAACGCAGTTGCATGCAACTACGAGACATGGAAGGCAAAAGCTATAAGGACATCGCCACCATCCTGGGCATCAGCGAAGAACAAGTGAAGGTCAGCATCTTCCGAGCCCGACAGGCAATCAAGGAAAAGTTCATGAGAATTGAGGAATGTTGAATCATTCAACATTTTTTTCTTTTTCCTGTAACTTTCTGTTTTAATAAACGTCTTTATTATAGAAAATGCAAAAAAGTATGGACTACAAGTACATCGAACAACTCATGGAGCGCTATTGGAACGCAGAGACTTCCCTTGAAGAGGAAAGCATCCTGCGAACCTTCTTCCGTCAGGAGAATATCCCTGCGGAGATGGAGCCTCTGCGCGCACTCTTTGCCGACGAGGCAAGCCAACAGACGTTGGACGACGACTTTGACGTCCGTATGCTCGAAATGATTGGTGAGGAGCCGACTGCCAAGAGCACCAAGGCCCGCGTGGTAAGTATTAAGGAACGTCTGATGCCGCTCTTCAAGTCTGCTGCCGTAGTGGCTATCCTCCTCACCCTTGGCAATGCTGCCCAGGCACCTTGGGACAATAGTTGGAAAGGTGCAGAGGAATATGCCAACATGCAACAGGTAGACACCGTAGAGGCCGTGAGTCCCATACTCCACTCTGAGGGCCAGAGCGTTGCACGCAATCAGGCTGAAGCCATCGGCGACATCACCGACAGTACGCAGGTGATAATGGTGGAACAGCCAACTGACGAAGGATTTTAATTCTATGCTTTCTCTATAACAAATAATCAAGTTTATTTAAAACACAAATGAAACTGTGAAGTTTCAATTCTCTCAAAATTTCATAACATACTAACGGAGAGCGGGCTGCCAACTGAACATCCAGAGGCAGCCCGCTCGATTTGTAGTAAGTCCACGTAGCGTTTCATCATCGGCCGATGACGGCCGATGAGTCCTATCTTTTCACCTTGACTTCTTCGCTGATCAAGAAGTCCAGCTGGCGTTTCTCGATGTTGGCTCTGGCCACCTTGATGCGGATGGGGTCACCCAACTGATACTTATTGTGATGACGGCGACCCACAAGGCAGTAGTTACGCTCGTCGAAGTCGTAATAGTCGTCGTCCAGGTCATGCATCGACACCATGCCTTCGCAGTGGTTTTCGTCTATCTCACAGTAGATGCCATACGACTGGATGCCGGAAATGTGGGCGTCGTACTCCTGACCAATCTTGTCGGACATAAACTCCACCATCTTGTACTTGATGCTGTCGCGCTCAGCCTGCTGGGCAGTCTGCTCCATGTCTGAACAATGCTCGCAGAGTTCCTCGTACTTCTCCTGATTGGCGGAACGGCCACCGTCCAAGTATTTCGTCAGCAGGCGGTGCACCATCGTGTCGGGATAACGACGGATGGGCGACGTGAAATGGGTATAGTAGTCGAAGGCCAATCCGTAATGGCCGATGTTATGCGTCGAATACTTCGCCTTCATCATGGCACGCAGGGCAACGGTCTCGATGAGCTTCTGCTCCTTCTTACCCTGACAGCCATCCATCAGCGCATTGAGGGAACGCGAGATGGCGCCCTTCGTACCGCTCGTCTTCATCTTATAGCCGAACTTCACCACAAACTCACGCAGCGACTCCAGCTTCGTGGGGTCAGGCTGATCGTGGATGCGGTAAACGAAAGTCTTCTTGGACTTTGCATTTTGATCTTTGCTCTTTGAACTTTGTGACTTCACCTTGCCGATGTGTTCAGCGACGGTGCGGTTGGCCAAGAGCATAAACTCTTCGATAAGCTGGGTGGCATCATTGCTCTTCTTGAAGTACGCGCGAGTAGGCTTGCCGTTCTCATCGATGTCGAAGTGCAGCTCCTCACGGTCAAACTTCACGGCACCGCCCTTGAAGCGGCGTTCACGCAGACACTTCGCCAACTTGTCCAGCGTGCGCAGTTCAGACTCTCCCCCATCCCCTCCCTGCGAGGGAGGGGCGTCATTAGTATCTGTTCCCCTCACTTTCAGGGAGGGGTTAGGGGAGGGTCTCAGTATCTCCTGCACTTCTTCGTAGGCATACCTTCTATTACTCTTGATGACGGTATGTACGATGCGGTAGTCCTTGACGTTGGCTTCTTCGTCCAGAACGAAGACCACGCTGAAGCACAGCTTTTCCTCGTCAGGGCGCAGCGAGCAGATGAAGTTGCACAGATGTTCAGGCAGCATGGGGATGGTACGGTCTACCAGATAGACGCTGGTGGCACGCTTCGTGGCCTCCTTGTCTATCGTAGAACCTTCCTTGACATAATGGCTGACATCAGCTATATGCACACCGACCTCGTATAATTTACTATTTGACGATTTGCCATTTACAACTTGGCGAATGCTCAGGGCATCGTCAAAGTCCTTGGCGTCCTTGGGGTCTATGGTGCAGGTGAAGACATCGCGGAAGTCCTCGCGCCGCTTAATTTCCTGTTCGGTAATGCCGGCGTCAATCTTGTTGGCGGCTTCCTCGACATTCTTCGGATACTTATACGGCAAACCATACTGCGCCAGGATGGCATGCATCTCGACATTGTTGTCGCCTTCCTTACCCAGAACGTCAATCACCTCGCCGACGATGTTCTTCGAATCCTTCGAGGGCCATTGTGTTATCTTCACCACAGCCTTGTCACCAGTCTTGCCGCCTTTCAGTTTCTTTTTCGGAATCAGCACATCGTGGACGAAGATGTTCCCCTCCGTCACTAAGAAGGCATAGTCTTTCTCCACCTTCAGCTTACCAACAGCCTGGTCAACCTTATGGGAAAGTATCTCTACCACCATAGCCTCTTTGATGTGCTTCTCTCGGCGGGCCATCATGGTGACACGCACACGGTCGCCATTCATGGCAAACAGCGAGTTACGTTCCGAGACGAAGATAGGCTTGCCGCCGTCATCAGGTTGGAACGAGTTCTTGCCATTGGCCTTACGGATGAACGTTCCTTCCTGCACCTGTGTCTTCAGGTTCAGACGATAGGCATTGTCGCCATCCTTCGCCAGATAGTCGTCCCATGCCATTTCGTCCATCGTCTCAACAGCCAGCATTTTGGCCGGATGGGTCGAGAGTTTGAGTTTCTGGAAAATCTGCTTGAACGAGAAGGTCTCGTTCGGGTTCTGCTGAAACAGCGTCTGCAGCATTTCCACCAGACGTTGCTTGTTCAGCCTCTTACCACTCTTGTGCTTGCTCATAGTCGTACGTTGTTAAGTTTGGGGCGAAGGTACGAAGAAAAAAGTAAAAAAGCAAAAGAAATTGGGTTTTTCTTTTGCTTTTTGCACACTTATTCGTACCTTTGCAACAGATTCATTTAATCAGAAACCATCATGAAACTAAAATTGTTATTATTCATTGCTTTGAGTATGGCCACGTTGACGACGCTGGCCCAGGAAGATGTGAACATGAAATTCGGTAAACCTACCAAGGAAGAACTGACCATGACCACCTACGAGGCGGATCCGCAGGCTGATGCTGTTGTACTCTGTAAACTGACTGATGTGGAATACACCATCCAATCCGCCAACTTCCTGTTGGACTATAAAGAGAAAGTGCGCATCAAGGTGCTGAAGCCCGATGGTGCCCGGTTTGCCAAGGTTGTCATTCCTTATCAGGTAAACACGTCGTTGGGCAATTTCATCAGCGGCTCGAAGATCACGGGTATGTCGCTTCCGAAGCCGGGCGGCAGTTCCGATTCCTATTTCGAGGGTGAGGGTGTCTCCATGACCGAGGAAGTCTTGGGTGCTGGTGCTGACGAGAGCGTTGAGGACATCAAGGCTACCGCCTTTAACATGGAGGGCGGCAAGATGGTGAAGACGAACTTGAAGAAAAGCGAGATCGCGAAGAAGAAGATAGACGACGAGAACTACCAGATGGAGTTTACCGTCCCCAACGTGAAGGAGGGTACCGTGATAGAATACGAGTACAAGATTCACAGCCAACTCTTCTGGCAGTTGCACGACTGGTATGCCCAGTGCGAGATTCCCGTGGTCTATGCCAAACTGGACATGAACATCCCCAACTACCTGATTTATAATATCGAGGATCATGGTATCCAGCGCCTGACGTACACCTGTACTGCCGGTTCTATGAAGTTTAAGGTGGTCAGCGACCCCTTGGCTAATCCCATGACGGTCAACACCAACCACTACGTCTATATCGGCCGGAATCTGAAAGGCCTGCCGAAGGACAACTACGTTTGGAATGTCAAGGACAACTGGGCTGGCATTACTGCTGAACTGAAGCAGTACCGCCTGCCAGGCATGTCGCAGATGGACTTTGCCAGGACGTGGGAGCAGATTGACGGGATGATTCTCGACTCTGACGCCTTTAACCTACAGATGAAGGCTCATAGTCCGCTGCAACAGGAACTGCAGAATGCCCACATTCAGGACATTGCCGACGAACAGGAGCGGGCCGCCGCCGTATTCAAGCTGGTGACGGGTCGCATTCAGTGGGATGGCAAATACAAGCTTTGGCCGGAACCCACCAAAGAGACGCTCACTAAGGGCAAGGGCAACAATGCCGACATCAACATGGTGCTTATCCAGTCGTTGAAGGACGTTGGTCTGAATGCTTCCCCCGTAGTGCTCCGTAGTCGCGACCAGGGCATGCTGCCCTACAACTTCCCCTCATTCCAGAAGCTCAACACTTTCGTAGTTGGCATCAAGCTCTCCAACAACCAGAAAGTCTATGTCGATGCCTCATCAACAGGCGGCTGGCTGAACGCTCTGCCTGAACAGCTGTTGGTTGACCGTGCCAGGGAGGTGGCTCCCAAGAACGGTTCCTGGGCTGACCTGCAGAAGGCGTTGAAGTCGAAGACTGCTACCACCATCGAGGCTACGCTGTCAACAGACGGCACCATCAAGGGTACACAGACCACGCAGTATGAAGGTCTGGCAGCCCTGCTCTTCCGTCAGCAACAGAAGAGCACGGAGTTTGCACCTAAGGCTAAGGACAGTACGGCAGTCAATTATCAGGGTGTCGTCGCTGACGGCCAGATCAGTTTCTGTCCGTTCCCCGTTCCCCCCATTCAGGAGCATCCCTTCACGACAGACGAACGCGTGATGCCAGTCGAGTTCCCCTGTCTGTCTTCAAACGTCATCACCGTCAACATTACCCTACCCGAAGGCTATACGCTGGCCGAGAAGCCTGAACAGTACAACATCATCACTCCCGACAAGGGTATTGAAGGCCACCTGTACACCACCCAGAATGGCAGGCAACTGTTGGTGAACTACCTCTTTACTGTCAATAAGATCAAGCAGAGCCAAAACAGCTATCCGGCCATCCGCCAGATGTTCGACACCTTTGCCAACTACGGCAAGACGCTGTTAGTGGTCAAGAAGGGACAATAAGGTTTCCCCGACTGCATGGAACGATTAGCCCTACTGCATGGAACTACTGCTGCACTACTGCTGGAAGCATAAGCTATGGCCTGCTAAACCGTTGGAGACCACCGACGGCAGACAGGTGGAAGTCATTGACCCAGGGTTGCACAACCGCAACGCCGGGCCGGACTTCTTCAATGCCAAGGTGAAGATCGGCGGCACGCTATGGGTGGGCAATGTCGAAATTCACGACAAGTCCGGCGATTGGTATGTGCATGGTCACCACAACGATGCCCATTATGATAATGTGGTGCTCCACGTAGTAGGCGTAGCCGACCGCGACGTGCAGACGTCGAAGGGCGACTTCGTGCCGCAGCTGTGCCTTGAAGTGCCTGCCTATGTTCACGACAACTACGAGGAGCTGTTACGCACCGACCAATATCCACCGTGCTACAAGCTCATCCCTAACCTGACGCGCCTCACCATCCACTCCTGGATGGCAGCCCTGCAGACGGAGCGCTTGGAGCAGAAGACGGTGGCCATTCAGCAACGAGCCCGTCAGGCTAACGGCTCGTGGGAGGACGCTTACTTCATGACGCTGGCCCGCAACTATGGCTTCGGCATCAATGGAGACGCCTTCGAGGAGTGGGCGCGTCACATTCCCTTGAGCGCTGTCGGCAAGCACCGCGACGACTTATTCCAGGTGGAGGCCATCTTCATGGGACAGGCGGGACTCTTGGAACTGTCGACCGTCCCTGATCGTTATCAGAAGGACGCCCTGAACGAGGGCTACTTCGCCAAGCTGCGCAACGAGTATCAGTATCTGGCCCATAAGTTCTCGCTTCAGCCGATGGATGCCAACCTCTGGCGATTCCTGCGCCTGCGCCCCCAGAACTTCCCCCACATCCGCATTGCCCAGTTAGCCAACCTCTATCATGAGCGCAAGGCCGGCTTGTCGCAGCTGATAGCATGTCAGGATATGGCGGGTCTCAGCGAGATGATGCGCACCCACGTCACACCCTACTGGGAGACGCACTACACCTTCGGCTCAGAGAGTTTTCGCAACGCCAAGCACCTGTCGCCGTTCTCTATCAACCTGCTCATCATCAACACCTGCATACCCCTGCTCTTTGCCTACGGCCGTCATACCTGCCGCGAGGAACTCTGCGACAGGGCCTTCGACTTCCTGGAACAGCTGAAAGCCGAGAACAACCACATTGTCCGCATGTGGCAGGAGTGCGGTCTGGAGGTGAAAAGCGCTGGCGACTCCCAAGCGCTCATCCAGCTGAAGAAAGAATACTGCGACCGCAAAGACTGCCTGCGCTGCCGCATAGGCTATGAATATTTAAAGCGGAATAGCGTGACAACGGCATAACGAGAAAAAAAAAGACCTCTCCTAAACCCTCCCCTAAAGGGAAGGACTTGGATGCGAGGAAAACGACAATTAATGGAAAAATATATCTTTGAAACCCGCATGGAAGTTCGCGACTACGAATGCGACATCGAAGGCATCGTCAACAACGCCAACTACCTGCACTACACGGAACACACCCGCCACCTCTTCTTGAAGGAGTGCGGACTGAGTTTTGCCGAGATGCACCAGAAGGGCGTCGATGCCGTCGTGGCCCGTATGAACCTGCAGTTCAAGACCCCTCTGCGCTGCGACGACGAGTTCATCTCGCGACTGTGGTTAGAGAAGCAGGGCATCAAGTACATCTTCCACCAGGACATCTTCCGCGCCTCCGACGAAGCCCTCTGCTTCCGTGGCGACATCACCCTGGTTTGTCTTGTCGACGGCCGCCTCAGCGACAGCCCCGACTACGACCAGGCCTTTCATGACTACCTGAAATCGTGATAATGTGATAACGGAATAACGTCATAACGAGAGAAAAAAGCAATGACTGACGAGACATACTACGCGATAGCCCTGACCCGCATGACAGGCTTCAACCTGCCAATGGCTCTGCAACTCTACCAAGAGTTAGGCAGCGCCCAAGCTGTCTATGACCACCGCAATGACTTGGGCGACGTGCTGCCTGACAGCACCCCTCGTCTGCGTGAGGCGCTGAAGCACTGGGACGACGCCCTGAAACGGGCAGCTGCCGAGATGGAGTTCATCACCAAGGGCGGCATCCAAACGTTTTGTCTCAACGACGAAGCCTATCCTCAGCGACTGCGCAACTGCCCTGACGCACCTATCGTGCTTTATTATAAAGGTACTGCAAACCTCAACCAGCGCTACGTTCTCGATATGGTGGGCACCCGCCGTTGCACAACTTACGGCCAGGACCTTATCCGCCGCTTCATCAGCGACCTGCGCCAGCTGTGTCCGCAGGTGCTTATCGTCAGCGGACTGGCTTACGGCATTGACATCTGTGCCCACCGCAACGCCCTCGCCAATGGCTACGAGACCGTTGGCGTCCTGGCTCACGGCTTAGACCAGATCTATCCCTACCGCCATCGTGACACCGCCGTCAAGATGGTCAGTCAGGGCGGACTGCTCACCGAGTATATTAGCCAGACGGAGGCACTGCCCAACAACTTCCGACAGCGCAACCGCATCGTGGCTGGCATCTCCGACGCCACGATATTGGTTGAGAGTGCCATTAAGGGCGGCGGACTCATCACATGCCGCGTCGCTCAGGAGTATGGCCGCGAGGTGTTTGCCTTCCCTGGCGCTGTCGGCATGCCGTACAGCGAGGGATGCAACCACGTTATCCGTAACAACACGGCAGCTCTCATTACCTCTGCTGCCGACTTTGTGGAGAGCATGGGCTGGCAAACCATCAAGCAGACGCCCGAGGCCGTCGAGCGCCAGCTCTTTCCCGACCTGTCGCCAGAAGAGCAACAAATAGTCAGTCAGCTTCAGCAGACCAACGACCTACAGCTGAACACGCTGACCGTCAAGACGAACATCCCCATCGGCCAGCTCACCGCCCTGCTGTTCTCGTTAGAGATGAAAGGCATCGTCAAGCCCCTTGCCGGCGGAACATACCATTTGGTGAATTGAAAATTAAAGATTAAATATTAAAGATTAAAATAAAACATGGAAGAAGAACTGAGAACTCAAGCCACAGCCACTGTGCCCGACGATTTATCGTCGGGATCCTCCCACAACAGCGAACAACCCGAGCAGCTTGTCCTGCGGACGGAAGGACTGGTAAAGGTCTATGGTAAGCGTACGGTGGTGAACGATGTGTCGTTCGACGTCAAGCAAGGCGAGATCGTCGGCCTGCTGGGTCCTAACGGTGCCGGTAAGACGACCTCGTTCTACATGACTACAGGACTCATTGTTCCCAACGGCGGACACATCTATTTAGGCGACGAGGAGGTAACCACCTACCCCGTTTATAAGCGTGCCCGCGCTGGCATCGGCTATCTGGCACAGGAGGCCTCCGTGTTCCGCAAAATGTCGGTCGAGGACAACATCCTCTCCGTCCTTGAGATGACGGGCAAACCCCGCGACTACCAGTTGGAGAAACTCGAGAGCCTCATCAAGGAGTTCCGCTTAGAGAAGGTTCGCAAGAATACTGGCGACCGCCTCTCGGGTGGTGAGCGCCGCCGTACGGAGATAGCCCGCTGTCTGGCCATCGAGCCTAAGTTCATCATGCTCGACGAACCCTTCGCCGGCGTCGACCCCATTGCCGTCGAGGATATCCAGTTCATCGTCTGGAAGCTGAAAGACCGCAACATCGGCATCCTCATCACCGACCACAACGTCGAAGACACGCTGTGCATCACCGACCGCGCCTACCTGCTCTTCGAGGGCCGCATCCTGTTCCATGGCACCCCCGAGGAGTTAGCCTCGAACCCCATCGTCCGCAAGAACTACCTCACCGAGTCCTTCGTCCTGCGCCAAAAGGACTTCCAAGCCTTAGAGGAACAGCGCAAGGCAGAAGAGGAGGTATAGGCCGAAGGCCGCTTTAATTCAGGCCCAGGCCGTAAAGGGTAGTCCGAAGACGTCGGCGACGGCTTTAAACACCACTTTGCCCTCAACAATATTCAGGCCCTTGGCCAGCGAACTGTCATCCTTGCAAGCCTGTCGCCAGCCCTTGTCAGCTAAAGCGATGGCATAGCGCAGGGTGGCATTGGTCAGCGCCAGCGTCGCTGTGTTGGGAACGGCGCCGGGAATGTTGGCCACACAATAGTGTACGATGCCGTCGACCTCATAGACCGGCTCGCTATGGGTAGTCGGTCGTGACGTCTCGAAGCAGCCGCCTTGGTCGATGGCGACGTCAACCAACACCGTACCAGGTTCCATTAGCTTGAGCATCTCTCTATTAATAAGGTGTGGAGTCTTGTCGCCAGGCACCAATACCGAGCCGATGACAATGTCCACCGTCGGTAACTGCTGGCGGATGTTGTGCTCCGACGAATAGAGGGTATGAACATTGGCTGGCGTCTCAATGTCTAACTGCCGCAGACGAGGCAGCGAGATGTCGGCTATCGTCACCTCCGCACCTAAGCCGGCAGCCATCCGTGCGGCAGCCTCGCCAACCACGCCACCGCCCAACACCAACACCCGCGTCGGACTGACACCAGGCACGCCACTAATCAACTTGCCCTTGCCGCCTTTCGTCTTCTGCAAATAGTATGCGCCGTTCAGCGTAGCCATGCGCCCTGCCACCTCGCTCATGGGCTGAAGCAACGGCAGTGAACCATTAGGCAGCTGCACCGTCTCGTAAGCCAGACACACAGCACCGCTCTTCAGCATAGCCTCCGTCAGTTCCCGCTCACAGGCGAAGTGGAAATAGGTAAACAGCAGCTGGCCTTTCCTCACCAGTCCGTACTCAGGCGCTATCGGCTCTTTTACCTTCACAATCATGTCGCTCTCACGATAGACGTCTTCGATAGTCGGCACAATCTTTGCTCCCGCCTTCACATAGTCGTCATCAGCAAAGCCGCTACCCTCGCCTGCCGTGTGCTGCACGCGAACCTCATGGCCACGCCGCGTCAGTTCTGCCACTCCCGCAGGTGTCATGCCCACGCGGTTCTCATTGTTTTTAATCTCCTTGGGAATACCAACCTTCATCATCTTTTCAGTCTTCTTTAGTTAAACATCAAGGTTATTATGGTGCAAATATACTACAAAACTTTGTACGTTGAACTTTAATCTTTGAACTTTATGATTACCCGTTAGGGATATTTAACGCTTTAAAGAATCAACAGTCTCAAAATAGGGAGCATTTCGATTTTAACCTAACAACCTACCATAGCGGCCAGGAATGCCGATGCACACTGGGTTTGAGCATGGTAGGTTCGTTGTCGGAACCCTACCATCCAACCTAACATCGAACCTAACATGCTATAGGGATTCATGTTTAGGACATTAGGAAAAAGCAGGAACGTCGTGGAGACGTTGTAGTAAAATATAGTAGGATTTCTTTGGGATATAGAAAAAAATTCGTACATTTGCACCTACAATGTGACAACTGTCTGTGAATATACAAATGTTCCTATGATTCCCAAATTATACATCAAGCACTATGCATTAGGCATTGTCCTGCTGACGGTCCTGTTTGGCTGCACCACCGAGGCTGAGCGCAGGCAGATGCGCGCCGGCCTCGACAGCATCAACGTGCTCAACCGCACCGACCAGCCCTTCACTCCTGACGACGTCCGTCCATACATCGACTTCTTCGACAAAGAGGCCAAAGCCTTTTTCACCCTCCTCTCGTCAGACTCCATCCATAACGACCAGCTCCTTGCCCACTACCTCCTGGGCCGCGCCTACCACGAGAAGGGCGACGCCCCCATGGCCCTCGAAAGCTACCAGCACGCCATCGACCACGCCGACACCACCTCCGCCTCCTGCGACTATAGACAGCTCAGCCGCGTCTATGCCCAAATGGCAGAACTGTTCTACCAACAAGGGCTTTATAAAGAACAGCTAAGAAATATCAAACTATCTGTTGAATATGCATGGAAAGGGAAAGATACCATCAGCGCACTCATGAATTATGAGCAAGCTGGCTTTGCCTACGATAAACTTGGACTAAAGGATTCTTCTATCTATATTATAGAAGATGTTGCTCGCCTTTACTATAAGTTTGGCTATCCGTCAGATGCTGCCATTTCTTTAGGAACCATTGCGCAGATTCTTATGGAGAAGGGAGAATACGTAAAGGCCAAGCACTATATGGATCTGTATGAAACAGAATCTGGATTCTTTGACAAAGAAGGGAATATTGACAAAGGTCGTGAACGTTTTTATGGGGTGAAAGGATATTATTATTTTCAAGCAGGATTATTGGATTCTGCTGAGTATTGGTATCGTAAAGAACTACAGACTGGCCGAGATTATAATAACCAAAATAGTGGTGCATGTGGGCTGTCTTCTGTCTACCGGCAACGACATCTCTCAGATTCTGTTGCAAAATACGCCTCATACGCATACGCCATGAACGACTCCATGTATGCTAATAAGGCAACAGAGACCATAGAACGTATGAGATCCATGCATAACTATTCCCGCCACCAGGAGATTGCCAAGCGTGAAAGTGAGAGAGCAGAAGAAGAAAAAGACCGCCGTGAGAGGATTACCCTACTCTTATTGGTCATTATAGCCCTCTCTTCTTTTGTCATTTACAGAATATATGCTGTCAAGAACGAGAAGCAGAAACTCTATTTGCAAACTCTTGACCAATATGAACAGACACATTTAGAGGTGATGCAATTAAGGGAGCATGCAGATGAATACAACACCATCATCAACGAAAAAGCCGAGGAAATAGAAACCTTGAAGAACGAAGTCAATGCCCAAAGGGATGTTAAGACAAAAATTCTGGAAAGGGAGAACCAGATAAAGCAACTTCGTGAACGAGTGAAAGGCTATGAAGAGTCTATTTCCGAGAAACAAACCACAATAGAGACGTTAAAAAACAAACTTAATGAATACCAAGAAAAGCGTTCATCCAATTATGAGCAACAGGAAAGTACCATCAAAGAGTCAGATGTCTATTCAAAACTTCTGGAGAAGCAAAACAAATCAAAGCTTAACCAGAAAGAATTAAAAGAGTGTAGAAGATTGGTTCTTGAAAACCTGCCGGAGTTTGAGAACCTACTCTTGTCTGGCCAATATCATTTGCGCGAGTTGGACTTCAACGTCTGTATGCTTTTGCGTTTCGGTTTTAAATCAAAAGAGATTAGCATCCTATTAGGTATAAGCCAGCCACGCGTCTCCCAAATATGCGTAAAAGTCCTTCGTGTGGTCTTTGAGAAAGATTCTGGTGGGGCAACAGATTTGACACATTTGCTCTATCAATTACATTAAGAGAACACATCACTTTATTTTTTTTTCTCTTTTTCTTGGTTTCCCGCAACGCCGATGTACAAAGGCTTTGCGGCAGAAACACTTAATTTTCGCTTAATTCTTATTATCAGATTTGTTTGCGTCATTATCAACACTTGCTTACCTTTGCAGCCGTTTTTTTAAATCAACAAAAAAATGAGAAAAATATTATTAATGATGGCTTGTGCCTTTATGCTTGGCACAACAGCAATGGCACAGGAAATAGTTCCTATGCAGAGAAATGGTAACAATGACGATTTGACCCCATTAGGACATGGTCCCGCTAAACTGCCTGTACGCCCACCTTTAGTGTACATTGAGGACTACACCCTGACATTCGAGATGGGTCACCCTGACTACATTCTTTATATTAAGGATGAGGATGGTGATGTGGTGTTTACTACGCCGGTCTACTCTTCTCAGACGCAGGTTGTATTGCCGTCAACTCTCTCTGGCGACTACGAAGTCGAACTCGTTATGGGTAACTGGCTGTTCACGGGATATATCACCTTATAATATATTAACAAGATTAATAAAACCATTAAAAACGAAGGAGAAATGAATAAAATAATCTTCTTACTAAGTCTCGTAGCCTTTGTGGCTTGCGAGACTGAGCTTGATACCATTGGGACGCCAATCAACGACAGTGTGCAAACAACGGGAAACACTAACAACCTGATTACAGCCGAAGAGGCTGCTGCTCAGGCACTGGAGTTCAGACAGAGCCTGATGGCTGAGAACGGTCTAACGCGCTCTGCTGGAAAAGATAAAGGAGTGGCCTCTGTCTACGCCTGGCGTACGTCGAAAGTATTGTCGAAGGCTCCTACCCGTTCAAGTCTGGCGAATATCCTGCCAGACACGTTGCTCTACATCGTAAATTTCGAGCAAAACAGTGGTTATGCCTTAGTCTCTGCGACAAAAGAGGTACCTGGCGTAGTGGCTTATATTGACAACGGCGGCCTCACTCCTGACCAGCCTATTGACAATCCTGGTTTCAACGAGTTTTTGGAAAACTACGGTGAGAACTATGCCTCTATCAGGGATTCTCTTATAGGAGGAAGATTCAGGGACTCTATGATAATTGGTAACAATCGTCATTTTCCAGACTCATTGATAGAAGTATGCAAAGACTCTTTTCTTGTAGAAACGCCTAAATACAAATTTGTTAAGTATGTTGCCCCATTATTGTCGACTACATGGGGACAGGTAGATCCATATAATTACGATTGTCCTATATATGACCATAGTAATGGTAGCCATGCGAAAGTTGGTTGTGTCGCTGTTGCTATAGGTCAGGTCTTGGCACATTATAAATGGCCTAAATCTTATAACAATCATAACTATGATTGGATCTCCATGTTGCATTATAGTTGTATTCCTGATAGTGATGCTGTTGCAAGCCAAAACGTAGCTACATTACTTGCTGATATCGGAAATATGGTAAGCATGGATTATAGTAATGCGAAACACGCGGATTCTCGCGCAAATTTTGACAGTGTACAGTATTGTCTTAATGATTTGGGGTACCATTATTATTATGTTAAGGATGCCACCACTCATAATGGAACCGATTTTAATACAATAATGCAGGATGTTGAAAACAGTAGTCCTGTCATAATTATGGGGGCATACACTATATATGAAAGAACCGGACATGCATGGGTTATAGATGGGATAGCTGTAAAGAAAGAAGTAGATTATAGTTATATTTCACTCTGCCCGAATCCTACAATAACGATTAATACAAAACAATATGTTCATTGTAATTGGGGAGAAAATGGCCTTTGTAATGGATGGTTTTTATTTGGCGGTTTTGGAACTATGTATAATGTAAATACTGATGAAGAAATGACAGGTATAGAAGCTATGATAAGTCAAGCATATTATACCTTTAACAAAAAGAATTATGCATATCATCAAGTATACCCTCAATAAAAACAGTGATTATTGTTTGTATTTTTCTATAATAGTTCGTATCTTTGCAATAAAAAAACAAAAACGATGAAACAGATATTATTAACAACTTGCTTGTTGACACTTGCCTTGATGATGCCAAATTCTGTTTTGGCTGACGTGGAGATATCAGAGGCTAACTTCCCAGACGCGGCTTTCCGCACGGTGCTGATGAACCTCCCCGAGGGTAAGGACGGCGTGTTGACGGACGAGGAGATAGATCAGTTAAAAGGGTTGAGCGTCACTGACATTAACCATGAGATTACCAGCATGAAGGGAATAGAGTTTCTTACCAAGCTTGGTGTTTTACAATGTTTTGGCACGCTAGCGTTGGGAGAGATAGATCTTACGGGTAATCATGAACTACAACATGTTGATATTGAATTCTCAACCATCAAGTCGCTCAACGTCTCAGGACTGGCATCTTTGAGGACTTTGATATGTACGAGTATCTTTCTTGAGAGTCTTAACGTAGCAGAATGTACGGCATTGAAGACGTTATGGTGTCCTGGCGGCAGACTGACCTCCATTGACGTCTCGGACTGCAAGCAGTTGGAATCACTGGTATGCTGGCGGAACTGCTTTACCACAATAGACCTTTCTGCCAACACGGCGCTGAAAGAAGTGGTATGCTACCACAACAATATCAGCGGTGCTGGGATGGATGCACTGATAGCCTCGCTACCTATTAAAGATACTATGGCCGACCTCTTTATTGTCGACAGTGACGACCCTGAGGAGGGAAACATTTGTACGACTGCACAGGCCGATTTGGCAAGGAGTAAGAATTGGAAGGTTCTCGACTTTGATTATATAGAAAATGGCGAACAATCTACTGACATGAATATCATTCAGCGTTTCTCTGCCGATAGCACTCCCTACTTTAATCTTCAGGGTCGCCGCTTAACAGGTTCACCCAATAAGGGCATCTACATCCAAAATGGTAAAAAGGTTCTTCGTCGGTAGCATAGCCACATTTTGATTACATAGTTCCCCATGATTAAAGGTGAAGTATGGCTTCACCGTCTCTAATTCTTGACAAAAAAACATCATGGCGGGAAAGCTTTTAATGGATTGTTGTCCTTAGATAAGAAAAAGACGATTTATTATTTGCTTATATATAATATATTTTATACTTTTGCGACCAAATTCTCTACAACGAAACGAAATGAAAAGAACAGGGTGTCTAATTGATTATCGCAATTTTTTAACAAGGCTATGTTTAACGTCCTTAGTCCTTATATGTTATACGACATCTTATGCCCAATTTAATCTGTCTGTCAGAACTAACCTGCCTCAGCCAGGCGATAGTGTTACGAAGGAAAAGGTGGACTACGTCGGCATATATTCTGTTGGCGAACATACAACATGGGATTTCAGCGGTTTAAAGACAAATGACCTTTACCATATCAAGTATGACACGATAGATGGTGAATTAATAGCCTTCGATCATCAAAAATCATATAGATATGCTGTTTCTGGCGATAGCTTGCTGATGACTGGATATGAGTCCCAGCTCCGTAGTATGGACTATATTAAGCCACAGCTATATATGCCTTATCATTTGTCGTTAGGTGAGACTTGTCAGGCAATCTATAAGGGGGAGGGGCGTTATAGCGGCACTCATTATGAACGGGTATTCGGTACAGTAAAGACCGAGGCTGATGCTGTGGGAACTATCATTCTTTCCGAAAGTGATACATTGCCCAACACAGTATGTCTTCATAGTGTCATCACTGAATCTGTACGTTTAAACAAGGACTCTTGCCTTAATGACTCCGATAATCTTAAGCAGGTTATAACAGAGCATTATAAATGGTATGCACGCGGCTATCGTTATCCTGTTTTTGAAACAATCACAAGTAGTACTTATGATAACCTTAATCATGTTGCCACCCAGCAGTATGCCTATCGTTGCCCTCCAAGTATACAGGTTGCCCTGAAAGATTCCATTAATGAAGAAATACGTCTAAACGATTATCAGGATAGAAATAATGTGACTCCAAAGTATGGCGATTCTCCCTCAAGTAGTACAAATGATAGTGGCTTTACTTATAGGATAGACACCAACGGACGTTTGGTAACTATTACCTATAGTCTTGAAAAGACAGCGATTATTCATGTTTTGGTTGTTGACGTAATGGGCACAATACACCGTGAAATGCAAATGGGCAATGAAGCAGGTAATGACTATACCATGCAAATCAACTGCACAGGTCTGCGCCATGGACAATATATTATCTACATTAATGTAAACGGAACAATTTACCATTCAAAGATACCTGTTAAATGAAAAGACTCACCTTATTAATAATTATCTTACCAATATTGGCAAATGCGCAGAATCAGCACATAGCTTATCCAAATATACCTGTTAAGACACCAAAGGCAGTTGCTTTAGATGCCTATACCGATATACCAGTATCCTATTATACGGGAATTCCCAACATTAATATTCCTCTTTACGAAATTGACGTCGACGGTTTCAAGCTACCTATCTCTTTAAGCTATCATTCCTCTGGCATTAGAGTTAATCAGGAGGCAACATGGGTAGGATTAGGATGGACGCTTAATGCCGGAGGAACCGTCACCCGACAGGTAATGGCTGCTGACGATTTTCTGGAACATGGCTGGGACCGCTATCATCCTTGGATGCAAACGGGCTTCTATGACGGTCCCGTATTCACTAACAATTATGATGCTCTTTATGAATTAGTAGGATCAGGCGGTTCTCAAGCCTGGTGGAATACAGAATATCGTTTGATTTCCGATCCTGAGCCTGACATTTTCTCATACAGTATTCCTGGCTATTCGGGTAAATTCATCTTTAACAACAACAAACAGCCTGTATTATTCAGCAGGAACCAAAATATTCGCGTTGAGGTCATCAGGGCACATAGTATGTCCGCCACGACTTTGAAACTGACAGATGGAGAAGGCAACCAGTACTTTTTCAACGACAAGGAAGTCTCTCTTAACTATTTCAGCAATACTTACCTGTACAAGAACACCCCGGATGCCTTTACTGCCTACGATGACAATCCTAATAACTATGTGGCGTGGGATTATAGTGCGGCTTTTGAAGGTGATGACGCCTGGGAAGCATCCCCATGTGTCCCTTACGAGATGACATCTTCGTGGTGTCTGTCACAAATCATTACGAACAAAGGACGACAGATAACCTTCACTTATGAAAATGAAGAGGAGAGTCTGCCTGCACAGGAATCAAGTGAGGTGTATACCTCAGATTCCGGTAGTCGCAGCCAGAGTTTTTTCCATTCAAAGCTGGTTAATCAGGGGAAACGGTTGACGAAGATTACGTGGGATGCCGGCAGCGTGACATTTAATGTTTCTTCACGTGAAGACATAAAAGGGACTGCCAAGAAACTAGATCAGATATTGGTTAAGAACGTGGATGGTAGTATCCTGAAGAACTACACATTCAACTATTCTTATTTCAATAATGACTATTCAGGAAACAGTAACTATACTCATGTCTTCAAACGTCTGAAACTGACAGGACTCACAGAGTCTGCCTATAGCCCAAGCCCTGGCTATTCATTTGACTATTATGAAGGAAGTTTTCCTGCTAAGAACAGTAAGAACACCGACTATTGGGGATTACAGAATGGTCGAACTTACGGAAAAAACTATTGCGCTGGTATTATTCTTAATGGACGGGTGTATCCAGGAGTTTCAAAGGAAGCCGACTTCGATCATGCGGTCATTGGCTCTCTCCGACAGATTACCTATCCTACTGGCGGTTATGCCCGCTTTACTTACGAGAACAACCAGTATGGCGGTAGTATTGGCTTGTCCGTCAATAATGACATTGGATCGGACGGTGCACAAGGGACACCTAATTCTGGAACAACCCATCAATTGGCAGTCTATAATAACTATATTGCAAATGAACACCCAGACTTGCCTGAAACGGACACGCTCCGATTTCGCATTTTAACTGCTTCTACAAGAATGACGATTAACTATCATCTGGAAAACCATGTATGCAATTTCAAAGACCCAGACTATAGTTATTGTTCCGACCCACTATTGGCTTTATACAGAATATCAGATTCCGGCAACAGGACGCTTATGTACATCAAGGAGTGTCCCTATCTTTATGAGATAAGTGGTTCAGGGGGTATCAGCGAAGTCGGAGAGGGATGCGAAGAAGCTGGTCAAATAGGACGTTCGTTGGATGCAGGGAAATATGAACTTGTCGCAATCCGTCCTCCAAAAGATGTTTCTACAGAATGGAACGTAATATTTGACCATGTGATGAAATTACTAGATACAAACTATAACGACATAACACCTGTCATACAGCCTATTGCTGACAATGGTGGCGCTGGTCTTCGCATCGCCAAGATAGAAACCGATGGAACGACGCGTTCTTTCCGTTATTCCACAGGAACCATGATGCGAACTCCAGTCCTTTATTATATAGGGCATCGTCCTGGAACCAACCCGGTATCACAACTGTTCTTTATTCAAGCTTCCGAATCAAAGTCTGCATTAAGTACATTCGGTTTGGGGAACTTTGTCGGCTATGACTGGGTGGAAGAACGTCTGGAGTCCTTTAACGATACGATACGTACCCGTTATTACTATATGAATGAGCCTGAGGATGAGCAGTTTGACGACAATCATCCCGACTGTCCATATCTCATCAATTATATGAATGGCCTACTGACGAAGAAAGAGACTTACAGGAATAGTCTGCTACTGAAGGAGGAACAGAGGACATACTCCCTTTCCACCAATAACCGTATCTTCACTTTCAGGGATAAATCTGAGCACCGATTAACCGACTATATGTATTCTTATTACTACGACATAGAATGGCCTATGATGGCCACAAGCAGCGAGACAATGCACGAGAGTGGAGGCAATGTAACCACTTCTCTGTCGTACATCTACAACAGCCGGGATTTGTTGATGACTCAAAGCCAGACAGTCAACGGTGACTTGGTACAGACCAGCATGAAATACCCGTTCGACATGCAAGATGCCATTAGTGTATCCATGACTGCTGCCAATCGTATAGCAACACCAATAGAAATAGTAACAGCCGTTAATGGTAACATTGTTGATGGTGAAAAGATGGTTTACAGCCAGTCTGGCAGTCTGTACGTGCCGTCTGTCTTATACCGCCTTAACACCGCTACGGGTCTTTCGCAGGCTCAATATTCTAATGCCTTTGAACAGTATAAGCGTTTCAACAACTACACTGCCCACGGTAATATTCAGGAGTTCTGGACCAACAATGAAGTAAGCACCTGTCTCTGGAGTTATAACGGCCTTCATCCCATTGCAGAAATCAAGAACGCAACATACCAACAGGTGAAGGCCGTATTAGGAGAGTCGGCTATTAATTCTTTCTATAGTTCATGGCCGACAAACTCTCAGATTACGTCTTTCCTGTCCCCGTTACGCAACGTTGCTGCCCAAAACCGTTTCCTGATAACCTCATATACTTACAAGCCGCTATATGGCGTGACTTCCATCACGCAGCCCTCTGGTAAGAAGAATTACTTTGAATATGACAGTTTTGGACGGCTGTCCTCTCTAAAAGATACTAATAACAGCGTATTACAACAATATTTATATCATTATCATGCCCAATAAGACTTTATGAAGAAAGTATATTATATTTCCCTATTGTTCTTTCTGCAAGTGTTGTCTCTTGTCCCAGCCTCTGGTCAAGATGCAACACGCAACTATGTCATGAACAAGACGATGCTCAACTCGTCGGGATCGTTTTTCGTTAAGGACATCCAGTATTACGATGACCTTGGCCGGCCGACAATCCAGAGCAATAACGGAGTAGGAATGTATGGGACTCCCGTCTATACCAGTAAAGACTATAACCGTTTGGGGCAAGTAAGATATGAGTACATGCCCTATGTTTCGTCAGCAGGTGAGGATGACCGCTATTACCAATATCACTACGATGGTCTGGGACGTATTACCTTTACTGACAGTCCGGGTACAGACTGGAAGGACAATGACAAGGGAGTCAGTGTCTTGTACGCCACAAATGCCGCTAATGAAGTAAAACACTATAAGGCTCCACTTGGCAGCACGTCACTGGTACAGGACGGCTGCTATGCCCCGGGAACACTCCATGTGAAGAAAACAACAGATGAGGATGGCCACTTCCTGGCAATATATACCGACATGCTGGGCCGCAAGGTTTTGGAGCGCCGCAATAGCAACAGCAATACTTATTTCGTCTATAACGACAAGAACCAGCTGCGCTTTGTACTCACACCGTATTACCAGTTCTCAGGACAAAGAGAGTTGTCTGCCTACGAATACCGCTATGACGAACGCGGACGTCTTGAGAAGAAAC
>JAEEVT010000021.1 GCA_016291005.1 Prevotella sp.
CCTCGGCAAAGAGTGCCAGCACGCGGGCCGCTTCGCCCGGCTTGTCCTCGAGCTGGATGGCAAAGACATCGGTGAGCGTCGCCGTGATGCCCTGCTCTTTCAGCACGATGAAGGCACGCTCGGGGTCGTCGCAGATGATGCGGTAGATGCCGAAGTCCTGCGTGTCGGATATGGTGGAGGCGATTATCTGGATGCCTGCTCCCTTAAGCACGTTCAGCACGGTGAGCAGCGTGCCGCGCTTGTTCTCGATGAAAATGGATAGTTGCTTCATGTTGTCATTTACTATTTACAATGTACAATGTACAATTTATTTACAATTTAACCATTTAGCTATTTACCGGGAAGCGAAATTGTACATTATCCCCATTGTACATAAATTGTACATTGTAAATTGCTAAATTGTACATTAAGAATACACTTTTCTCTTGTCCACCACGCGGACGGCCTTGCCTTCGCTGACTGGCAGCGTGCCCTTGGGCACCAGCTTCACGATGGGCATGAGCAGTATCTCGTCCTTCAGGGCGCGCATGACGTTCTTGGTCAGCGACTGCAGGCGTGCGTAGTCGTCGGTAAACATCTCTGCCAGCTCCACCTCGACCGTCATGTTGTCGTTGTCGTCGTCCGTGGTGAGCGTGATGAGGTAGTTGCTTGCCAGTTCGGGGAACGTCATGAGTATCTTCTCGATCTGTATGGGGAAGATGTTCACGCCGCGCAGCACCATCATGTCGTCCGAGCGGCCCTTCATGCGGTCGAGGCGCACGTGGTTGCGTCCGCAAGGGCATGTGCGGCCAAGCACTCGGGTGAGGTCGCGTGTGCGATACCTTATCAAAGGCATCGCCTCGCGCTTCAGGGTGGTCAGCACAAGCTCGCCAATCTCGCCGTCGGGCACGGGCTCGAGCGTCTCCGGGTCAACAATCTCGACGATGTAGTAGTCCTCCCAGAAGTGCAGACCGTTCTGCTCCGGGCATTCGAAGCCTACGCCGGGACCGCACATCTCCGACATGCCGAACGAGTTGTAGGCCTTGACGCCCATCATTTCCTCGATGCGCTTGCGCTGTTCGTCGGAGTGGGGCTCGGCGCCGATGGCGAGCACTTTCAGCTTGGTGTCGCGACGGGGGTCGACGCCCTCTTGCTGCATGACCTCGTAGAGACGGGTGACGTATGAGGGGATGGCGTGCAGGGCGGTGGTGCCGAAGTCCTTGATGAACTTGATTTGTCGCAACGAGTTACCAGCGGCGGCAGGTACTGTGAGCATGCCTAACTTCTCGGCACCATACTGGAAGCCTAAGCCGCCGGTGAACATGCCGTAGCCGGAGGAATTCTGGAACACGTCGTCAGGGCGTAGTCCCACCATCCACAGGTTACGAGCCACCTGGTTGGCCCACTCGTCGAGGTCCTTCTTGGTGTGCAGGATGACGGTGGGGTTGCCGGTGGTTCCTGAAGAGGAGTGCAGACGAACACAGTCTCTCAGGGGTACGCAGGCCATACCGAAGGGATAGGTCTCGCGGAGGTCCTGCTTTGTGGTGAAGGGAATCTTGCGGACGTCGTCCAAGGTCTGAATGTCGTCAGCGGTGATGCCGGCCTCCTTAAACTTCTTCTGATAAAATTCGTTCTTCAGACAATGGCGCACAGTTTCCTTGAGGCGTTCCAGCTGGTAGGCCTCAATCTGTTCTCGCGTCATCGTCTCGCGTTCAGGGTTAAAATAAGGTGAATTGTTCATTTTACTTTTTACCTTTTTACTTTTTTACCTTTATTTATAGTTTGCGGTTATCTATCACATGTGCACTCTTGCCTTGGCTGCGCTCGATGGTGCCGGGAGCCTTGAGCTGAACCTTGGCTGCGATGCTGAGCACGCTCTTGAGCTTCGCTGCGAGCTTCTTCTCCAAGGCATCGATGGCAGCGGGCGTGTCGAAGGTGCTGGTGAAGTACTCCTGACGGATCTCCACCTGGACGAGCAACGTGTCGAGGTTTTTGACGCGGTCGACGACGAGCATGTAGCGTGGTGCAAACTCCGGCATCGAAAGTACAACACTCTCCACCTGAGAGGGGAAGACGTTGATGCCTCGGATGATGAGCATGTCGTCGGAACGACCCTCGATGCGTCCCATGCGGATGTTGGTACGACCGCAGTCGCAAGTGCCAGGCAGCAGGGTACAGAGGTCACGAGTACGGTAGCGCAACAGAGGCATGCCTTCTTTCGTTAAGGTGGTAAAGACCAATTCGCCAGTCTGTCCGACCGGCAGCGGCTCCAAGGTCGTAGGATTGATGATCTCGGGGTAGAAGTGGTCTTCGTTGATGTGAGAGCCGTGCTGCATCTGGCATTCATAACTGACGCTGGGTCCCATAATCTCGGAGAGTCCGTAGATGTTGTAGCCCTTTAGTCCCAGACGCTCTTGGATCTCCTGACGCATCTGCTCGGTCCACGGCTCTGCGCCGAAGGCACCGATGCGCAGCTGGATCTGGTCTTTCGTGATGCCCATCTTCTCCATGGTTTCAGCCAAGTAGAGGGCGTACGACGGCGTACAGGCAATACCTGTGATGCCGAGGTCGCGGATGAGTCTCAGGTGCTTCTCGGTGTTACCCGTACTGGCAGGGATGACGGCAGCACCGAGGTGCTCCACACCGTAGTGGGCTCCTAAGCCGCCAGTAAACAGGCCATAGCCGTAGGCGACAGAAAAGACGTCGTCGCGGGTGACACCAAAGGAGGTCAGACAGCGGGCCATCGTCTCACTCCATACACCGATGTCCTTACGGGTGTAGCCTACGATGGTGGGTTTTCCCGTAGTGCCGGAAGAGGCGTGGATACGGATAATCTCACTTGGCGGTGCGGCCTGCAGACCGAACGGATAGTTGTCGCGCAGGTCCTGCTTGGTGGTGAATGGCAGCTTGGTGATGTCCTCGATGGTCTGAATGTCATCGGGGCGTATGTCTAACTCCTGAAGTTTATGACGGTAGAAAGGTACATGGTGATAGACATACCTCACTAATCTGCGCAGTCGCTTGCTTTGCAGAGCGCTCATCTCGTCGCGGCTCATGCATTCTTTGTTAGGATTCCAAATCATATTAGTAATTTACAATTTTAGGATTTACAATTTGTTCTTTCCGGGATGACGTTATGTCGGTATAACGATACGACGAGCTATTTTTGATAGCATCGGAAAATGCTATCAATAGTCTGGTCGGGAAGTTTCGGTGAAATCAGACTGACGATCCAGACAACGGGGAAACCACCCACCATGGCGATGGCGCCGCAGTTGATGGGGTTGATGGGGTTGCCAAGGAGCATGTTGACGACGGTCAGTCCCACACCCCAGATGAAGCATGCCCAGACGCTGACCGTGGTGACACCGCGCCAGTAGAGACCCAGCATGAAGGGAGCGAGGAAGGCTCCTGCCAGGGCCCCCCATGAGATACCCATGAGCTGGGCGATGAACGTCGGCGGGTTGAGGGCGATGAGCAGCGAGATGGCGATGAAGAACATGATGAGTACGCGCATCACCACTACCTTACGGCGCTCCACCTTCTCGGCAACGACGTCGTCGATGGTTCCTTCCTCCACCTCGCCGGGCAGCGACTTCTTGTCGCGATAGATGAGGTCGAGGGTCATCGTCGAAGAGGATGTCAGTACCAGCGAGGCCAGTGTTGACATGGAAGCAGAGAGTACCAGCAGTACCACGAGGGCGATGAGCACGTCGGGTAAGGTGATGAGCATGGCGGGTACTATCGAGTCGAAGGCAATCTTGCCTGTTGCTTCATTGATGACGGGATCGTAGAGTCGCCCGAAACCTCCAAGGAAGTAGCAGCCGCCGGCCACGATGAAGGCGAAGATGGTGCTGATGATAGTGCCGCGCTTGATGGCAGCCTCGTCGGTGATGGAGTAGAACTTACCCACCATCTGGGGCAGACCCATGGTGCCTAATGATGTCAGGATGACCACGCCGAGCAAGCCCCACGGGTCGGGGCCGAACCACGAGGCGAAGCCGCCGTTGACTGACGGGTCGGTATCGGAGGGCAATTGTGCCAGCTTTTCTACGGCTGCGCTGAGACCACCCTGCGCATTCAACACGGCAGCGATGACAGCGACGATGCCGAAGAGCATGATGATGCCCTGGATGAAGTCGTTCATGGCTGTTGCCTTGTAGCCGCCGAGGATGACATAGACGGCGGTGAGGATGGACATGATGACGACGCAGTATTCGTAGGGGATGTTGAAGCCCATCTCGAAGAGTCTGGAAATGCCGCTATAGACGCCGGCGGTATAAGGGATGAGGAATACGAAGGCAATGACGGAGGCCACGACACGAAGTCCCTGACTGTCGAAGCGGGTGCCGAAGAAGTCGGGCATGGTGCGCGACTCAATGTGCTGCGTCATCAGTTTGGTGCGGCGACCTAAGATGAGCCATGCTAACAGCGAGCCGATGATGGCGTTGCCGATGCCGATCCATGCCGACGAGAGGCCGTATTTCCATCCGAACTGTCCGGCGTAGCCCACAAAGACCACTGCCGAGAAATAACTGGTGCCGAAGGCGAATGCCGTCAGCCAAGGACCTACTGAGCGTCCACCCAGTACAAAACCATCGACGCTGCTGGCCTGTTTGCGACTGTACAGTCCCACACCCAGCATGACAACGAAAAAGATAATGGTTAGAAGAACTTTGATAAACATCTTGGGTATTTACTATTTGACTATTTACGATTTGACGATTTATTCTCTGGCTTTTTTCCTCCCCTCCCTTATGGGAGGGGCAGGGGGTGGGCTTCACTTCTTCTTGGCGTAGTCCAGACGAATCTGCATCTGTGCCATGATGGCGTGGTTGGCACCGTGGATGAACCGTCCGTCCTGAGTGTAGGCGCTCTTGTAGACGTACTGCACCTGGAAACGGCACTTCTGGTAGAACCAGTACTGGAAGCCGGCGATGGCCTTGTGCTGATCCATGTCTAAGTCGGTGTTGAAGTTGAAGAAATCGTAAGACCCAACGAAGTCGACACCCTTGCCAAGGGGAACATTACCAGTAATATAGGCACCGCGGCTGGTGGCGTCCTTGTCCTTACCTTCCAGATATTCGCCGTGGACGTTCAGACCCTTCGACTTGTAGTCAAAACCTACAGTCCAGCGGTTGCGCTTGTAGTTGTCACCCACTTGGATGCTGGGGTTATAGAGAGAGGTGGCAATGGCGTGGCCACGACCCAGCTGACCGGTGGCGATGATGTTCAGCCCCTTGGCAGGATGGTACTCCAGACGGCCGATGAAGTCCTTCTCCTTGTTGCCGTCTTTCTTGTTGATGCCCTGTCCGTTCATGACATTCAATTCGTAGCGCACCTTGCCGTCGTTGGTCTCGCCGAAGACGGCAAGTCCGAGGTCACGGCCATACTGCACGCCCAACAGAGGGTCGCTGCCGCAACCTGTCAGGAAAGTGACAGCCTCGGAATAGACGTCGATGGCTTCCATAGACGTCGGCGATAACGGGTTCTCGTATGACAGGGCGTTCTTAAACTGTCCCAAGCGGACAGTCAGCGCCTTGTTGTTCGAAATGCGAAAGTCGGTGTAATACTCTTGTACGACGCTGGAGAAGTCGTGCATGAAAAGGAAAGACCAGCGGTCGGTGATTTGGGCATTAGTCCAGAAGAGGATGCGCTTCAAATCAAAGGTCTGCGTATCCTCGCCGTCTTTGTGGGTGTAGTTGAAACCACCTTGGGCATAACCGTGCAACTGAACACGGTCAGTCAGGTCCTTCAACCACTCGTTGTCATTACTTGACGATTGTTGCCCCATAGCAGCCGTGCTGCTGAACAGCGCCAGCAACAAGGCCGCAGTAGAAAGAAGTTTTGTTTTTCTCATTGCTTACTTGTTTAATATTTGTGTTGGCTTTAATTATTGTTTTCCTCGAAGATGGCCATGCGTTCGTCGAGCTGGGCGTACTGGTGATCTTCTATAAAAGAGGTACACACGCGAAGGCCTTCCTGATGGGAACCGGTGGTGATGAGGCAGATGGCTGACACCCCGTAGTACATCAGTTCGCGGGCCAGCTGACCACTCGTCATCCCCTTGTATCCGATGGTGAAATAGAAGCCGTCGGCGATGGGCTTGTCGAGGTCGCGGTCGTAAACGATGTGGAAGCCGTGCTTGCAGAAAATCTCCTTTAGCTTATGGGCACGGTCGCCATAGACCTTTACCTCCGAGCGGAAGTTGTATGCGCCGTCGCAGGCTGCCTTCATCATAGCCGCCATAGCATACTGGGCCGAATGGCTGGTGCCACTGGAGAGGGCATAGAGCATGCGGGTGGAGAAAACCAGTCCGAAGGGCAAACCCTCGTAGCGTGCGCTGAGGTCAGGGAAGTGACGGTGGAACAGCTTGTCGCTGATACATGTCACGCCGATACGCTCGCCGGCATAGCTGAAAGCCTTCGAACCACTGATGAGCAGTATAAAGTTGTCGGTATAATGAGCCACGGTGGGCTGATAAGGTGCCTCGAAGGGTTTGCTCAAGTCCTGACGGAAGTCCATAGCGAAGTAGGCGAGGTCTTCCATGACGATGGCATCATACTTGGTAGCCAACTGTCCGATGGTCTGCAACTCTTGTTCGGTCATGCAGATCCAAGCCGGATTGTTGGGGTTGGAATAGACGATGGCACAAATCTTTCCAGTCTTCAGATAGCTCTCTAACTTTGGACCGAGCTTTTCGCCGCGGAAGTCGTAGACGTCGAAGGTTTCATACTTCACACCCAGTACCTGCAGCTGCATCTTCTGAACGGGGAAGCCAGGGTCGATAAAGAGTACGGTGTCCTTCTGCTTGTCGGCCTGCGAACAGGTGAGGAACGAGGCGAAGGTGCCTTGCATGGAGCCGCAGACAGGTACGCAGCCTTCGGGAGCGATGTCGACATTGATGAATGCCTTGACGAATCGCGAGGCCTGCTTCTTCAACTCGGGATAGCCCTGGATGTCGGGGTAGGAGTGGGCGATACCGTCCTGCAACGACTTAATCTGGGCGTCGACACCCACCTGAGCGGCAGGCAGACCGGGGATGCCCATCTCCATCTTGATAAACTCTATGCCACTTTCCTTCTCGGCCATAGCAGCAACCTGCTTCACCTCACGGATAGTAGCCTTGGCAAAGTCCTGAATGCCTAACTGGGCAATCAGACCGTCAACGATTTCTTTCTTAATTGGTGTTGGTTTCATTGTTTTCGTTATGACGTTATAACTTTATATCGTTATCACGAAATGATTATTTCTGAGCCTCGCGACCGATGGCCAAAGCCTTGATGTTGGCTTCGACGATAGCTTCGCCCTTGCGGCCGAAGACGCGGCGGATGGCATCTTCCAACTTGCCGTACTCGATGCCGAGAGCCTTTTGGGCGGCACCCAACAGGATGACGTTGGCCGAACGGGGTACGCCGGCATCCTTGGCCTTCTGCTCGATGTCGAGCTTGATGACGTTGGGCAACTTGTCGAGGTCAGCGTTGATGACCTCCATGTCGGGGTAGTTGGGGATGTTGACGAAGGGCGTCGACGAGGTGATGATCCAGCCGTCCTTGGCCAGGAAAGGCAGGTAGCGCAGAGCCTCCATGGGTTCCATGGAGATGATGACGTCGGCACCGCCCTTTGGAATGAGGTCGCTGGCGATAGGATCTGACGAGATGCGCAGGTTTGACTGTACATCGCCGCCACGTTGGCTCATACCGTGTACCTCGGCCTGCTTGATATATAGGTTCTCATTCATGGCGGCTTCGCCGATGATGGTAGCAATAGAGAGGATACCCTGTCCTCCTACGCCACAAAGGATAATATCTGTCTTCATGATTTTACTTTTTTACCTTTTTACTTTTTCTCAGCAGCCTTCTTTTGCTTGAGGTGACGTTGGAGAGTCTGCATGCACTCACGGCGTGGGATGATGACGCTGGTGCCGTGATAGTTGATCTCGTCGCGGATGGCCTGGGTTATCTCAGGCATGTTCTTAGGCAGGGGAACGACTACCTTCAGGTGTTCGTCACTCAGACCCAAGCCGCGGCAGATGGCCTCGAACTTGTTGGTACCGGCAGAGTCCTGTCCGCCAGTCATGCCGGTAGTCAGATTGTCGGAGATGATGACGGTGATGTCGGCATTCTCGTTGATGGCGTCGAGCAAGCCCGTCATGCCGGAGTGAGTGAAAGTAGAGTCACCGATGACGGCTACGGCAGGCCACTGACCAGCGTCAGCTGCACCCTTAGCCATTGTAATCGAAGCACCCATGTCGACACACGAATGGATGGCGCGGAATGGCGGCAGGAAACCGAGTGTGTAACAGCCGATGTCACCGAAGACGCGTGGGTTGTCGTACTCCTTCAGTACTTCATTCAAGGCTGCATAGACGTCGCGGTGACCGCAGCCCTGACAGAGTGCAGGTGGACGGGGAACGACGTCTTCGCATGGGGCGAAGCCGTCTTCAGTTAAGAGTTGAGAGTTGAGAGTTGAGAGTTGGGCTAACGCCTTCTTTACTGCGTCAGGCGTCAGCTCGCCGGTACGAGGCAGGGTGCCGTCCAATTTGCCGTGAACATTGGGCATGTCGGCCACGCCGCGTACCAAATCCTCGATGAAGGGCTGGCCTTCCTCGACGATGAGCACATTCTCGCACTCGTCTAACAGACGGCGCACCAGTTTCTTAGGCAACGGATACTGTGAAATCTTCAGAAGAGGGAATGGACATCCCTTGGGGAAACACTCGTTGACGTAGTTGTAACCGATGCCGCTGGCCAGGATGCCTAACGACTTGTCGTGTCCTTCTATATATATATTATAGGTGGAGTTGGCAGCATCGGCCTCCAAATCAGCCTGCTGTGCAGTCACCTTGTCGTTGCGCTTCTTGGCATTGGCAGGCAGCAGCACCCAGTTGGCAGCTACGGCGTTGTAGTTCAACTCGTTTTGTTGACGTGCCACGTCAACACACTCAACAACGGCGCGGCTGTGGGCCATGCGGGTGGTGACGCGCATCAGAACGGGCAGACAAATACGCTCAGAATATTCGAAGGCGGCACTCACCATGTCGTAGGCCTCTTGCTGGTTGGATGGCTCGAAGGTGGGAATCATGGCAAACTTACCATAGAAGCGCGAGTCCTGTTCGTCCTGAGAGGAGTGCATGGAGGGGTCGTCGGCCACGAGGACGATGACACCACCGTTGACACCCGTCATGCCGCTGTTGACAAACGGGTCGGCACAAACGTTCAGACCGACGTGCTTCATACATACCAAGGCCCGTTTGCCCATGAACGACATGCCGAGGGCAGCCTCCATGGCGGTCTTCTCGTTGGTACTCCAGCGGCTGTGGATGCCGCGTTCCTTGGCCAGGGCGTTACCCTGGATAAACTCTGTGATTTCCGTTGACGGCGTGCCAGGGTAGGCATACACGCCGCTCAGTCCGGCATGGATGGCTCCTAATGCTATGGCTTCGTCGCCTAATAACAGTTTCTTGGTCATATTTCTTACGCTTTGTTATGTTTTCGGTTAAATTGCTTTGCAAAAGTACACTTTTTTATTCAATCTGACAAATGAATTGAAAGAAAAAGCTAATAATTATCAATTATCAATTGTTAATTATCATTTTTTTTGTACCTTTGCGCCAAAATTAAGCAATAAAAACTACAAGAACTTATGGATACAATCAAAAAGCTGTTTGCGCAGAAACTGATGGACGTCAAGGCGATTAAGCTTCAGCCCAACGAGCCTTTTACGTGGGCCAGTGGTTGGAAGTCGCCCATCTATACCGACAACCGCAAGACATTAGGTTTTCCTGAGGTGCGCTCATTTGTGAAATTAGAACTGTGCCACCTCATTCAGCAGTACTTCCCCGAGGCTGAGGCCGTAGCTGGCGTGGCGACGGGAGCTATTGCCCAGGGGGCCTTAGTAGCCGATGAACTGGGTTTGCCTTATGTCTATGTACGTCCGAAACCAAAGGACCATGGCATGGGCAATCAGGTTGAAGGTGAGCTGCAGAAGGGTGTGAAGGTCATCGTCGTCGAGGATCTCATCTCCACTGGTGGCAGCAGTCTGAAGGCTGTGGCAGCCCTGCGTGAGTATGGTGTTGAGGTCATCGGTATGGTGGCATCGTTCACTTACGGTTTCCCTGTAGCCGAGGAGGCTTTCCGTGAGGCTGGCGTACGCCTTATCACGCTGAGCGACTACAATGCCGTCTTGGAGCAGGCTGCTGAGACAGGCTATATCAAACCGGAAGAAATAGAAGTGTTAAAAGAGTGGCGTAAGGACCCGGCAAATTGGAAGAAAGATGAGTAAGTTTGAAAGCAGTATTAAGCAAATTAACTATCCCGTAGAGGATGTGTATCGTAATATCAGTGACCTCAGCAATTTGGAGCGTGTGCGCGACAGGGTGCCGGAGGACAAGTTGCAGGACTTCCAGTTCGACAGCGACAGCGTACAGGTCAGTGTGGCTCCCGTAGGAACAATCAAGTTGCGCATCATTGAGCGTGAGGAGAACCGCTGCGTGAAGTTCGAGACGGAGCAGTCGCCGATTCCCTTTAATCTGTGGATTCAGGTCCTTCCTGTCGATGCCGCCACCAGCAAGATGAAGGTCACCGTCAAGGCCGATATTCCCTTCATGCTGAAGGGCATGGTCAGTGGCCCCCTGCAGGATGGTGTGGAGAAAATAGCCGATGCTTTGTCACAGATACCTTTTGTCTAAATCGTCATAACGAGATAACGTTATAACGTAATATCGAAATAACATGGCAAACAAGCTTTGGGAAAAGAATTTTGAGGTGAATGCCGAGATAGAGCGCTTTACCGTGGGACGTGACCGCGAGATGGACCTCTATCTCGCCAAGTACGACGTGCTGGGTTCGATGGCGCATATCACCATGCTGGAAAGCATTGGCCTCATCGGTAAGGACGAGTTGCCGCTGCTGTTGGCTGAGTTGAAGAACATCTACGAAGTCTGCGAGCGTGGCGAATTCGTCATCGAAGAGGGTGTCGAGGACGTCCACTCACAGGTGGAGCTGATGCTGACACGTAAGTTGGGCGACATGGGCAAGAAAATTCATTCAGGTCGCAGCCGTAACGATCAGGTGTTGGTGGACCTGAAACTGTTCACTCGCCACGAACTGATGGAGGTGGCTGACGGCGTGAAAGTGCTCTTCGACGAACTCATCCAAAAGAGCGAACAGTACAAGTCCGTGCTGATGCCCGGCTATACCCATCTGCAGGTGGCCATGCCCAGTTCTTTCGGACTTTGGTTTGGTGCTTACGCCGAATCGTTGACCGACGATATGCTATTCCTGCAGGCCGCCTATAAGATGACTAACCGTAACCCCCTCGGTTCTGCGGCAGGCTATGGTTCATCGTTCCCCCTGAACCGTCAGATGACCACCGATCTCTTAGGCTTCGATTCGATGGATTATAATGTGGTGTATGCCCAGATGGGACGTGGCAAGACAGAGCGCAATGTGGGCTTTGCCATCGCTACCATTGCTGGTACATTAGCCAAGATGGCCTTTGACGCCTGCCTATTTAACTCGCAGAACTTTGCCTTTGTGAAGCTACCGAAGGAGTGTACTACCGGCAGCAGCATCATGCCGCACAAGAAGAACCCCGATGTCTTCGAACTTATCCGCGCCAAATGTAACAAACTGCAGGCTTTGCCCCAACAGGTGACGCTTATTATGAACAATCTGCCTGTGGGTTACTTCCGCGACTTGCAGATTATCAAAGAGGTTTTCCTGCCAGCTTTCGACGAGCTGAAAGACTGCCTCTCAATGTGCGCGTACATTATTAATAAAATAGAGGTTCGCGATGACATTCTGGACAACCCCATGTACGACCCGATGTTCAGTGTCGAGGAGGTGAACCGCCTGGCGTCTGAAGGCATGCCCTTCCGTGATGCCTACAAGAAGGTGGGTCTTGATATCGAGGCAGGCACGTTTACACCCAATAAGAATATCCACCACACCCACGAAGGTAGCATTGGCAACCTTTGCAACGATCGTATTACCGCCCTTATGGACAGTGTGCTCGAAGGTTTTGCCTTTGAGACAGTCCTCAGTGCTGAAAAAGATCTACTGGCATGAAATGGGCGGTAGGATTTTGCGTTTTTGCTATGGGCTTGTTGTCAGCCTGTCAGGCAGACAGCGAGTTCTCCACGTGGCCGTGCCGCTTTGCCTATGACAATGCGCTGCATAACGATGCGACGTTGGCTTCGGCCTTGTTGGCCGATGCACCAGGGACATTTTGCACCATTACGGAGTCTGTTCAGGCAGGTGTCAAGTATCTGAACTTCCAAAACAACCAAGGTCTGTCCTCGAGACAACCTGAAACGGCAATGGAACAGCAGGCCGACTTCGTGCTGGGTCTGAACAATGGCATCGTTGTCGGCTTTCAGAATTCTCAGCTCGACGCCTCTGGCAACTACCTCATCGTGGCCTATGATGTGCAATGTCCAAACTGTGTGCGCAACTACGACAACTATGTCAGTCCGCATTATGCCATACAGGTAGCCTCCACCGGCATTGCCACTTGTAAGAAGTGTGGCAAGCATTATGACCTGAACAACGGCGGCATTCTGCAAGACGGTCAGCAGGGCGACAGGAATCTGGAGAAGTATGCCGCTGCCACCACGGGTCCCTTCGGCCACATCTCCGTAGGCACGAAGCGCTAACCGTTACTTGATGCGCTTGATGCACCAGCCGATGGTGGCAAGGAAATTGACTATTTCATGCACCACTGGCCGTTCTTTTCTGTCATGGGCACGACGATTTCCTCTTGGGTGGAGTCGGTATAACAGAGTATTAGGTAGGCATAGACGACGGGGAGTCCGTCACCAGTGCCGCCGTGAGTAGGTAGTGTGTCGCAACGAGCAACGTTGTTGGAAATGCGCACTTCACGGAGTCCACCATGCTTGGCATCGATGTCTGAAAGGTAGAGACGTGTTGCCTGCAACAGTTGTTCGGTGTATGCTTTGGACAGCGAGTCAATGCCGACCTTACCCTCCAAGAACTTATCAGATTGACGCTCCACCAAGTACTGGTAGCATTCGAGTGCAGCATTGGCAGCCTCTTGCTCTGGCGAAAGCGTGTTGGAGCAAGAGAAAAGTAGTATCAACGAAAGATAGAAAATGAGATTTCTCATTTTTGTCTGATGAATACATTAATCGGTGTGCCTGTGAGCGTCCAGTTGTCGCGCAGCTTGTTTTCCAGGAAACGACGGTATGGCTCCTTGACATATTGTGGCAGGTTGGCATAGAACACAAAGGTGGGAATCTGCGTGTCGGGCACCTGTGAGACATACTTGATCTTGATGTATTTACCCTTAATTGAGGGTGGGGGAGTGGCTTCGACGATGGGTAGCATGACCTCGTTGAGCTTCGATGTGCCAATCTTGATCTTACGGTTCAGGTAAACCTGCTTGGCCGTTTCGAGCACCTTGAAGATGCGTTGCTTGGTGACGGCGGAGGCGAAGATGATGGGGAAGTCGACAAATGGCGCCATGCGATTGCGGATGGCATTCTCGAAGGTGGTGATGGCAGCCTGCGACTTGTCTTCGACTAGGTCCCACTTGTTGACGACAACGACTAATGATTTGTTATTCTTTTGGATGAGCTGGAAGATGTTCATGTCCTGTGCCTCGATGCCTCGGGTGGCATCAATCATCAGGATGCAGACGTCTGAGTTCTCGATGGCGCGGATGGAACGCATGACACTATAAAACTCCAAATCTTCGGTGACTTTATTTTTGCGGCGGATGCCGGCGGTGTCGACCAGATAGAAGTCGAAACCGAACTTGTCGTACTTGGTATAGATGCTGTCGCGTGTCGTTCCAGCAATCTCGGTGACGATATTACGGTCTTCACCGATGAAGGCGTTGATAATACTTGACTTACCTGCATTGGGGCGTCCTACGACGGCAAAGCGTGGCGTGTCGTCCTCCAGGTCGTCCACTTCATCAGTCTTCAACTTCGTCACCACGAAGTCTAACAGGTCACCCGTGCCGCTGCCTGTAGCTGCACTGACACAATAAGGGTCGCCCAGTCCGAGTTTGTAGAACTCATACTGGCCATATAAGTCCTTTCCGTCGTCGGCCTTGTTAGCGACAAGAACAACAGGTAGCTTTGAGCGACGCAGAATTTGTGCCACGTCCATGTCAAGGTCGGTGACGCCGTTCTTGATGTCAACGAGAAACAGTACGAGGTCGGCCTCTTCGGTAGCCACAATGACTTGCTTGCGAATTTCCTCCTCGAAGATGTCATCGCTGTTGACCACCCAACCGCCAGTGTCGACGACGGAGAATTCGCGTCCGTTCCATTCGCATTTGCCATATTGTCGGTCGCGAGTCGTACCAGCCTCGTCGCTGACGATGGCGCGGCGCGAGTTGGTCAATCTATTAAATAAGGTGGACTTGCCCACATTCGGACGTCCTACTATTGCTACTAAATTTGACATATTTCTTACTTCTTACATCTAACTTCTCACCTGCTAAAGGTTCACGAGGAACGAGAGACCGATGGTGACGTAGTGCATCTTTTTGTCCTTCTTGAATACGTATGGTGTCAAGTCTCCAGCCAGTGGTGATACATCCGGGTTTGACAGGAGCGCAAGGGTTCCTGATGTGACGGCCCTCTTGAGGAAATAGGAACTATCGTAAGTCAGTGTGTACTTCTTCTCAGAGTAGTCGTAATCACAATACAGCCGCCAAGAGAAGTTCGACTTATATCGGTAGGTCAGCGAAATGCCGGTACCCCATGCCGTAGAACTGCTGGCACCCAGCTTCAGATAGTCCCACTCGGTTTCGTAGGTCTCGCCAGTGCTTTCAGGAGCTTCTGGAAGGAATAACAAAGACCCGTCTTCAGGATCCTTCGCTACCAGACCATCCTGTATCAGCATGTAGTAGGGGATGTTCTTCACGTTACCCTTTGCATATCCGTCAATGTCCAGTTCCTGAGTAAACGAACGACCTATCAGGGCTTTCGTGCCTAACGAGAGTCGTGAACTCAGCGGAATATTGAAGTATACACCTACACTGCCCGTAAACTCGGCCAAGTGGTCGCTCTTGACAATACCCTTCATCTCAGTCACGGGAGCACCGCCCTCATTATACATGGCAGGGGTCAAGGTGACACCGCCCTTTTGGTACAATTCGGCAAACTGAGTATTCCACAGATCGTTAACGTCAGCAACGGAGATGTCGGCATATTGTCCAAACGACTTGGCAGACATGGCTCTGACGCGGAAACGGCCACCGACACCGACATACTTATTAAAGAAGTAGGCACCTTCGGCGTCAACCACCGTTGCAGAACGGAAATCGATATTGACGTCAGCGCCCTGATGACTATACTCTTTTATCATTTCTTCATCTAAACCGTGCGACTCCGGGTCCTGCATGTCGGCGAAATAATCGAAGTCTATATCCTTGCCACCCAGACCGACACCCATCGAGATGCCGAAGAACGAGGGATTCTCTGTATTCACTTCAAGGTCGTTACGCAGCAGTCCCTTACCTTTGAAGAGCAAGTCGCCAATAGCATAGCCTAACTCTGTGGACATGATACCGATGCCGGCACCAGACATGACGTCCGAGACCCAGTGACGGTTGTTAAGAACACGCATCACACCTGTTGCCGTAGCGACGCCATAGCCGGCGACCGAGTACCACGGTGAGCGGGTCAGACCATATTCTTTATGTAACAGCGTGGCGCCGACGAACGATGTGGCGGTATGACCTGAAGGCCATGAATTCGCCGAACTCCCATCGGGGCGCATCTCCTTGGCGGAATATTTGATGCCATTGACTAAGCCGGCCATGATGGCATACGACAAACCTGCGCTGGCCAGCAGACGAGGCCAGTCGCTACGTCCCTCGACACCACCAAGTTTCAGACCCACCACCATAACGGGGCCGAAGAACTGTGTATAGTCATCGATGCCCGTCTTGAAGTCTGTCAATAGCTGTGTGTTGGGTTTGCCGTCCTTGTTGTTGACACGGAACATGGCCTTGTCGCCCTTGATAGCCAAACCGGCTAGGAACAAGGGGACTCCCACAAAAGACATGTCGTCTATGAACTTATAGGGTTTTACACCAGGATTGGTCTTCGACTTGAAAAAATCGAAATCGGGCTTCCATCCGTCCGAGGTCAAGCTGATGTCCGCTGTTGGAATGTCGAGACTTAACTCAGAGCGGTAAGTCTGATTCTCTACGGTCACCAGTTTCGGCTCCATTTCCGGGACATCCAGTTTCAGTAACTCATCGTCAACAACGATGTTTTCTGCTAATGCTGTCAGGCAGGTGCCCAACAGGAAAAACATAACGACAGTAATCTTTCTCATAGTTCGTTTTTTTTAGTTCATGGTGCAAAAATACTAAAAAAAACGAAAAACACCAAATTTTAGAGGTAAATTATTCGGGATTATATCCAAAGGCGTCCAGTTCACGCTGGTTGGAGCGCCAGTCCTTGTTCACTTTGACGAACGTCTCCAAGTAGATGGGTTTGGCGAAGAACTTCTCCAATGTCTTGCGAGCCTCGGTGGAAACCTTCTTTAGTGCCACGCCTTGATGGCCGATGATGATACCCTTCTGACTATCGCGTTCTACATAAATGACGGCATTGATGTGGATGTTCTTCTCCGTCTCCTTGAAACGCTCCACAACGACCTCTACAGAGTATGGTATTTCCTTGTCGTAATAGAGCAGGATCTTCTCGCGGATAATTTCTGAGACAAAGAATCGGGCGGGCTTGTCCGTCAATTGATCCTTGTCGAAGTATGCAGGACTTTCTGGCAGCAGTTCCTGAATACGCTTTAGCAGCAGGTCTGTGCCGAACTTGTTCTTGGCCGATATGGGAAGAATCTCAGCATTCGGTAATAATCCATGCCACTTCTCAACGATGCGGGCAAGAGCCTCCCCCGGATCCTCCAAATGGAGGGGGGCACACAACGGTTCAGAACCCCGCCTCTCTTTGGATGGGGGTGAGGCGAGGCTATCAATTTTATTGATGAGAAGCAGTACCGGAATGGACATCTTCTGGACTTTCTCTAAAAAGTCCATGTTCTTCTCAGGGTTTTCCACCACATCAGTGACGTAAAGCAGTACATCGGCATCCTGCAGGGCCGACTCCGAGAAGGCGAGCATCGACTCCTGCAGCTTGTAGTTTGGCTTCAGCACACCAGGGGTGTCGCTGAACACTATCTGCATGTCATCGGTATTGACGATGCCCATGATACGGTGGCGCGTCGTCTGCGCCTTGAATGTCGCAATAGAAATACGCTCACCAACCAGCTGGTTCATGAGCGTACTTTTACCTACATTGGGATTTCCAACGATATTGACGAATCCTGCTTTATGCATAGTAACGTTTAAAATGAAAGACCTCTTTCATTTCTCATTTGGCTACGCCATCATACGCCCACTTATAATAGCTTGCTCCGTGAACGAAGCCAGCTCCGAAGGCGGTCATGATGATGTTGTCGCCCTTCTTCAGTAAGTGCTCGTTCTCCCAGAGTGCCAGAGGAATGGTGGCGGCAGAGGTGTTGCCAAAGTGCTCAATGTTCACCATCACCTGATCCATTGAAAGTTCCAAGCGCTTGGCCACGGCCTCTATGATGCGCATATTGGCCTGATGGGGCACGACCCATGCGATGTTGTCTCTCGACAATCCGTTACGCTCGGCGACGAGTGCACAGTCGTCGCTCATGTTGGTCACAGCATAGCGGAATACGGTACGACCTTCCTGATAGAGGAAGTGCAGACGGTGATCCACCGTGAAGTGGCTGGGAGGACAAACAGAGCCGCCGGCCTTCAAATGAAGGAAGGGCAGACCCTTGCCGTCAGCACGGAAGTGGGAGTCCATCACACCGATGTTCTCCTCCTCGGTGCCCTCGAGCAGTACGGCAGCAGCACCGTCACCAAACAATGGACAGGTGGCGCGGTCTTTATAGTCGACGACGCTTGACATCTTGTCGGCACCTATTACTATGAGTTTCTTGTAACGGCCGCTCTGGATCATCGTGCCAGCGACATCTAGTGCATAGAGGAATCCACAGCAGGCTCCCCAGAAATCAAACGCAAAGGCGTTCTTCAGTCCGAGTTTGCCCAGCACGATGCTGGCTGTGGACGGGAACTTATAATCAGCCGTCGAGGTGGCAACAATGACAGCGTCGATAGTATCGGGGTCACATCCCGTTTTCTGCATCAGCTGCTTGGCTGCCTTGCGGGCCATGTAGCTGGTGCCGAGACCTTCCTCGGCTAAGATGCGACGTTCCTTGATACCTACTCGCGTCATAATCCACTCGTCATTGGTGTCTACCATACGCGACAGTTCCTCGTTGTTCAGAACGTAGTCGGGTACGTAGCCACCAATGCCGGTGATTATCGCATTAATCTTATTCTTCACTTTCTAATCTTCACATTTCACTTACTCAGCAGCCTCGTCCATAACGATGGCGATCTTACCACGATAGTAGCCACAAGTGGGGCATACGGTATGGTAGATGTGATAGGCACCACAGTTGGGGCATACAGCCAGTGTGGGAGCTACTGCCTTGTCATGGGTACGACGCTTAGCGGTACGAGTGTTCGATTGTCTTCTTTTAGGATGTGCCATGATGATTTAAATTTAACTATTTACAATTCTTAATTCTTAATACTTAATTCTTGAAGTTTTTTCCAGCGTGGGTCTATTGCCTCTGTCTCCTCTTCACCGCTTCGGACGGCACCGCTCAGCTCTTCTAGCTTCTGCGTCATCGCACTATTGCATTTTCCAGGTGCATGAACGTGCTTGATGGGTATGGCCAGCATCGTAAACTCATAGATAAACCACGACAGGTCGAGTATTCCTTCGTTCTCGTCCACGGTCACGGTATCATCGTCGTCGCTGTATGTGTTGCCTAACTTCACCGTCAACTGGTCGTCGGTAGCAATGGGTTGCTGCATGTCGTCCAGACAGCGATCGCAGGTAATGGTGACGGTACCTTCGGTGTGGAACGTCAGTTCGAAAAAGCCGGTAATCTTGCGTATAGACACCGACACATGCAATGAACCATGTTCCAACTGAGAACCGTCTAAAGCCGCAAAAAACTGGTCGTCAAGGTCGTATTTGCGGACGGTTTCCGCTTCTTTCAGTCCCTTTAGGTCAATCTTCAACGTCTCCAAACTACACATATTCTCCAAATTTTTAATGCAGGAACTTGTGCCCGAAAAGCAACAAATACCCGCAAATCGGCTGCAAAGGTACAAAGAAAATGGCAAATAAGGAACAAAATTTGAGTTTTTTTTGCTTTTAACATATTAAATTGCTTGTATTTCATATTAATTGTGTAATTTTGCACCTCAACACAAACAGTAGATTATGTCAAGTAGTAATTCTTTTGTTGGTTCCAAGATCAAAGGAATCAGAGAGACCAAGAACCTCTCATTAGAGGAAGTGTCAGAAAGTTGCGGTCTTACCGTTGAGCAGATTGACGCCATTGAGAGTGGCCAGACGCTGCCGTCGTTAGGCCCGCTGATTAAGATTGCACGTGCCTTAGGCGTCCGTTTGGGTACTTTCATGGACGATAACGATGCCCTCGGTCCGGTGGTATGCCGTGCCAAGGACCGTGAAGCCGACAGCAGTATCAGTTTTTCGAATGGTGCTACCGATGCTCGCAAGCACATGGAGTACCATCCGTTAGCACAGCAGAAAGCTGGCCGCCACATGGAGCCGTTCGTTATCGACATTAACCCAGAGGAGAGTCCTGAGTTCCAGCTTTCTGCCCACGAAGGCGAGGAGTTCATCTATGTCATGCAGGGCGAGGTAGAAATCGTCTATGGTAAGGAGACATACACTCTTGCCGAGGGTGATAGCATCTTCTACGACTCCATCGTCAAGCACCACGTCCATGGCGCCCCCGGCAAGTCGGCCAAGATTCTGGCAGTTGTTTATATCCCGTTCTAACAGTCGTTATGATGTCATTACGTGATAACGTTATAACGAAAAGCAAAGAAAAATGGAAACAAAGAACGTAAGATTAGATATGGCGGGTCGTCCATTGCCTGACAGAACATATCCTGCCGAGACTGGTAGCGAAGGCTATCAACTTTGGGAACGGACATTAGGTGAGTGGCTGGAATACTGGGCCGAGACGACGCCAGACAAAGAGTACATCGTCTATTCAGACCGTAACCTGCGCTTCACGTGGAAGACGTTCAACGAGCGTGTCGACAACCTCGCCAAGGGTTTGCTGGCCATCGGCGTAAAGAAAGGCTCGAACGTCGGCATCTGGGCTACCAACGTGCCCGACTGGCTCACCTTTTTATATGCTACGGCAAAAATTGGTGCCGTGTTGGTCACCGTCAACACCAACTATAAGCAGAACGAGTTGGAGTACCTCTGCAAGGACTCCGATATGCAGACACTCTGTATCACCGACGGCACGTGGGACTGTAACTACGTCGATATGACCTATACTATGTTGCCGGAGTTGAAGAACTGTGAGCGCGGCCACCTGAACAGTGAACGCTTCCCCTATCTGAAGAATGTAGTATATATAGGTATGGAGAAGTATCGTGGCATGTTCAACACCGCCGAGCTGCTGCTGCTGGGTCAGAATGTCGAGGACGAAGAACTCATGGAAGTCAAGAAGAGCGTCTCGTGCTACGATGTCTGCAACATGCAGTATACCAGTGGCACTACGGGTTTCCCCAAGGGCGTCATGCTGACACACTATGGCATCTCCAACGACGGCTATTTCACTGGCGAAAATATGGGCTTTACCGCTGACGACAAGTTGTGCGTCTGCGTACCGTTGTTCCATTGTTTCGGCGTCGTGCTGGCTACCATGAACTGCCTCACCCACGGCTGTACTGAGGTGATGGTCGAGAAGTTCGACCCCCTCGTTGTGCTGGCCTCTATACATAAAGAAAGGTGTACCGCCGTCTATGGCGTGCCGACGATGTTCATAGCAGAGCTTAATCACCCCATGTTCGACATGTTCGATCTGACTTGTCTCCGAACGGGCATCATGGCAGGCAGTCTCTGTCCTGTGGAACTCATGAAGCAAGTTTCAGAGAAGATGTACATGACTATCACCTCCGTCTATGGACTCACTGAGTCGTCGCCGGGTATGACGCAGACCTGTCTGAACGATACCTTCGAACAGCGCTGCACCACGGTGGGCCGCGACTTCCCGTTTGTCGATGTCAAGGTTCTCGATCCTGAGACTGGCGAGGAGTGTCCTGTTGGTGTACAGGGCGAGATGTGCTGTAAGGGCTTCAACGTCATGAAGGGCTATTACAAGAATCCCGAGGCTACGGCCGAGGTCATCGACAAGAACGGCTACCTTCACTCCGGCGACCTGGGTGTGAAGGACGAGCAGGGCTTCTATAAGATTACCGGCCGCATCAAGGATATGATTATCCGCGGCGGCGAGAACATTTATCCGCGTGAGATAGAGGAGTTCCTCTACCACATGCCCGGCATCCGCGACGTACAGGTGGCTGCCGTACCCAGTAAGAAGTATGGCGAGGCCGTCGGTGCCTTCATCATTCTCGAAGAGGGTGTCACCATGACTCCCGAGGACGTCCAGTTGTTCTGTCGCGGTAAGATAGCCCGCTACAAGATTCCCAAGTTTGTTTTCTTCATCAAGGAGTTCCCTTTGACAGGTTCTGGCAAGATCCAGAAGTTCAAGCTCAAGGAAATGAGTCTCAAACTTTGCGAAGAACAAGGCATTGAGGTCATCTGATAAAAGAGAATTAAAAAGGCTTCCCAGAACGGGAAGCTTTTTTGCAACAAAACGTTTGGAAGAATGGAGAATAATCATTACCTTTGCATCGTCATAAGACCGATAACTGTATGAAACACGCTATTATCTGGATTATCGCCCTCGCAGCTATGGCCTGCGGGCTGCTCGTATATGAAAGCCACTATCTATGGAAGGTTCAGGAGTTGAACCTGTTTCTCGGAACTGCCCTCTTCTTTAAAGAGCAGATGGTGGTGCCGGCAGGCATACTGACCTATGTAGGTACATGGTTTACGCAGCTGTTCTACTATCCGTGGCTGGGAGTAACGGTATTGTGCGCCTGGTGGCTGCTGTTACTGCTTCTACTGAAACAGACGTTCGCCGTCCCCGCCCGCTGGGCATCGCTGCTGCTCATCCCCGTCGCCATGCTCTTGTTGACGGACGTCGACATGGGATACTGGCTGTATTTCCTCAAACTGCGTGGACACTTCTTCCTGACAACCATTGCCACCGTCTTGGTCGTTGCCCTGCTGTGGGGATTCCGTTCACTACCCGACAAGTATTGGCTTAGGGCAGTATGGATGATAGTGACAGGTGTGGTGGGCTATCCATTAATGGGTGCCTACGGGTTGGCAGCGACGCTGTTGATGGCAGTCTGGTCGTGGCGGCTCATGTCACATGGACGGGCTGCAGCCTATACCTTGATAGCCATTCTCATCGTTGTCGCCATGCCGCTCGTCTGCTACCGCTACGTCTATCATGAGACCAACCTGGCCAACATCTACTACGCTGGACTGCCAGTATTCTTCATTTCCGAACGCTATCCGCTGTACTATATACCTTATTGTATATTAGTACTCTTCATGCTCGTAATGGTCTGTCTGCCGACAAACCTGAATTCTGAAACAAAAACCCAGAAACCTGCCAAGAAGAAGTGGATGCCGTGGGCCGTACAGGCAGCAGCACTGGCTGTTGTGGCGTGGGGTGTCGTCCATTTCTGGTATAAGGACGAGAACTTCCACCATGAGGTGAAGATGCAACACCTGATAGATCAGACCGACTGGGAGGGTGTGTTGCAGGAGGCCGCCCTCCAGAACGATGAGCCGACACGTGCCATCGTCATGATGCGCAATCTCGCCTTGGCGCGACTTGGCCGTCAGGGGGAAGCGATGTATGCCTACCAGAACGGCTCGAAAGCCTACAATGCACCCTTTGGCATGAGGCTGATGCTGGTGTCTGGCACGCTCATCTATTATCAATATGGCATGCTGAACTACTGCAACCGCCTATGTACGGAGTTAGGCGTGGAGTTTGGATGGCGCGCTGAGCACTTCCAGTATATGGTGAAATGTGCTCTGCTTAGTGGCGAAAAGGAGGTTGCCAAGAAATACATCAACGTCCTGAAAAACACCATGTTCTTTGACGACTGGGCCGCAAAGGCAGAAAACCTGTTGAACAATCCTAAGCTGATAGCTCAGGACCGTGAGATGGAGCCTATTACCCACATGCTCCACTACTCCGACAGGCTGACGGGAGACAACGGCTATACGGAGCGCTTCCTGATGAACCAGTTAGCGAGGAGCAGTTACACTAAAGACCCCATTTTCCAGGAACAATGTCTGTTGGCCTCACTATGGGTGAAGGATCCGCAAATCTTCTGGTATCAGTTCAGCAACTATCTTAACACGCATCCTAAAGGTCCCATCCCAGTGGCCTATCAGGAGGCGGCCTACATCTTCGGCCAAATACTAAAATATCCCCAACTGGATCAGATGCCCATCAGCCAAGGTGTCAAGGACAGCTTTGACAAGTTCTACCAGATATTCTCTCAATACGAGGGTATGGAGGCAAAGGACGTACGCAGTCAGGTGGGATCGTTATACAGCAACACCTTCTTTTATGACTATCACTTGATGGCGAATCTCCCGGAATATTGAGGAAAGGTTAAAAAGTAAAGAGGTAAAAAGTAAAAAGAAAAAACGATGAAAACAAATACGATACATTACAAGGTACAAAGGCTGGTAAAGGGTATTTTACCTTTTTACCTTTTTACCTTTTTACCTTTATTGATGGCTTGTGGCGGAGCGTCTGTACCTAAGGATTACACACAGTCCAACAAGTTGCCGACCATCTATCCGGACTATGTCCATGTGACGGTACCCGTGAACATAGCGCCGCTGAGTTTTGAATACGACGGCGAGGCCGATGAGATGGTGGTACGCTATGCCGTTGGCGACGACGAAATCGTCTGTAACGGTCAGCCCGACATCGACGAGTGGCACGCTCTGGCACAGAAAGCCAAGGGCAATGCTATCACGGTGGACGTTTATACCCGCAACGACAACCAGTGGACACGCTTCAAGCCCTTCAGCATCTTTGTATCTCCAGACTCCATCGACCCCTATATCAGCTACCGCCTGATAGCACCGTCGTACATCTCCTACGAGGCACTGACCATCAACCAGCGCTGTCTCGAGAACTACGACGAGAGCGTCATCTACGACAACATCCTATGCGGCTTCGAGAAAGACGGACAATGCATTAACTGCCACCACTACCAGCAGTACAACCCCAATCGCCTGCAGTTCCACGCCCGTCAGAACCTGGGAGGTACCGTCATAGCCTACGATGGCAAACTCAAGAAGGTGAACATGCGTAACGATTCCATCCTATCGGCAGGTGTCTATCCCGCTTGGCATCCTTGGCTCAACCTTATCGTATATGCTACCGACAAGACCAGCCAAAGCTTCCATACCACCAACCCCAACAAGGTGGAGGTGTACGACGAGGAGAGCGACATCATTGCCTACGACGTGGAGACTGACGAAGTGACGAACTTAGAGAACAGCAAGACGGAGTTCGAGGTGTTCCCTGCCTGGGCACCTGACGGCAAGACGCTCTACTACTGCAGCGCCCACTTCGAGCGTCAGGATACCACCATCAAGAAAGTGTCTGAGGTGATAGCCCGCTACAACGAACTGAAATACAGCATCTACCGCAAGTCCTTTGATCCCGAAACCCGCCAGTTCGGACCCCGCGAACTGGTGTTCGATGCTGCCGCAATAGACAGCAGCGCCACCTTCCCGCGCATCTCGCCTGACGGACGTTACCTGCTATTTACTATGGGACATTACGGCTACTTCCACATCTGGCACCACGATGCCGACCTGTGGATGATGGACTTGACGAACAATACAGCCCGCCCGTTCACCGAGGTGAACAGCCCTGATACCGAGAGCTACCACTCTTGGTCCAGCAACGGACGATGGATAGTCTTCAGCAGCCGCCGCAACGATGGTGTGTTCACACGCCCCTTCATAGCCCATGTCGATAAGGACGGCAAGGCTTCAAAACCATTTGAACTGCCGAGTGAGGATCCCGACTACCACCGTCAGTTCTTGCGCTGCTATAACATTCCCGAGTTTATGAAAGGTCCCGTCACCATCACGCCGCAGACCTTTGCTGACGTCCTCAAGGGTGACGCCGTCAGCGTTAAGTATGTTTCGGGGAAGAATTGAAAAATAGAAGAATTGAAGAATTGAAATCAGGTCAAGCGACCTACGGCATCCACCTATAGAGCCAAAAAACTTCAATTCTTCAATTCTTTATTATTTTCTTGTCCAAGTCTGAGTTTCGTAGAACATGGCCAGGTAGCCGCGAACCTTTAACTCATTGCCATCGAGCCAAATGGAACATTTGTACGTCTTGCCGTTCTTGGGATTGTAGATCTTGCCACCTTCCCACTTGTCCTTTTTCTTGGTGAGACCCGTCAAGATATTTGTGCCTACAAGTTTGCGGCTTTGCAGATTCTTGTCCGGATTCTTGCTGTCCAGCTTGCCGTCGCCAGCCTTCAGCCACACTATCTTGCCGTTCAGCTTGTCACCACTCTGATAAATCTCTACCTGAGACTCACCACCTTCAGTCACCCACTTACCAATGACGCTCTGCGCGTAACCGGCTACTGACACCAACGCCAGCACTAAGCTAATAATTACTTTCTTCATTTTTATCTTTATGTTACTTACATGTAGGGTAGCGACAGGCTAATCTTCGGTCTGTCTGGATTGGATGACGGTCAGTTGCTTGCCGTAGGTGAGACCAGGTTTGACGAAGTTGACGATGCAGCGGCGGCTGTCGATGTTGGAGGGCAGTGGCTGGATGTTCAGCTTCTGACTGTACTTGTACTTGTCGAGTTCGGTTTTGGTACCGACTGTCAGCCAGTTCGGCGCGCCTTCTGGCTCGGCGACGAAGTTGGTGACGTTGGTCGAGACTTCGATGTCGAGTTCTCCACCGGCTTCTCCTATAGTGGCGACGTCGCTGGCAAAGCGGATGTATGGCTGTCCTGCCTGGCGGACGAGAACCTTCGCTTTCAGTCCAGTAGCGTTGTTACCATATTCCACATAGCCTTCACGTGGTTCGCTGTTCGTGTTCTCAGCCACTGTGATGTAGTCCTCGTAGACCACTAAGCCGCGCGACGTTGCTGTCTTCGCGTTGATGAAGTTGTCATAGTCGGAGATGATGTTCATCCAGTCGATGGTGACATTGGTCTTGAGCTGCAGCAAGTATAGTCCTCCCGTGTAGGGCGCATCGATGATCTCGTCGACGGGCAGTATGGCATCGTTCTGCTTCTGCGTGACGTTGAAGGAGACGTGGTCGTTGCTCTCTGTGTCGTAGACGTCGACGACGGATTTACGGGTACTGTAGGTGGTATTGGCGGAAACGTTCACCACCAGCGCATTTCCGTTTGTGTTAGCGGAGCACCAGATGACTGATTCTTCGCCGGCTTCGCTGACGATGGTGACTTTTGCGGTGATATGCGACACGTCGCCGAGTTCGACGGATTGCTCGCCACGCCCTGATTCAAAGGTCATGTCGGGGATGGTTCTTCCGCTCAGCGGACTCTCGTAGTCCTTGCTGCACGACGAAAACAGCGTCATGACGGCCAATAGTGCCGGCATCAACAATAGAAGTTGTCTGTGATTTCTCATTACCTTCTCCAATTTTCAATTAGAATCACGCCTCGCCCTTGCTCGTGGGGAATGGTGCTATGGTGCGGCCTTCCTGGTTGGGAATCTTGATAGTTCCGAAGTTGCGCTCGTAGCGTACGATGTTCTCTTGGAGTGCTCCGAGAAGACGCTTGGCATGCTCTGGAGCGAGGATGACGCGGCTCTTGACTGTTGCTTTGGGAATTCCGGGGAGTACACGAGCCAGGTCGACAATGAATTCGCTTGACGAGTGGGTGATGATGGCGAAGTTGACATACTCGCCATTAGAAACTTCCTGGGGCAGCTCTATCTGGAGCTGGTTCTTATTGTTATTGTTGTTGTCCATTTTTATAAGTTATAGAAGTTAAAGAGGTTATAGTAGCTAAAAAAGTTAAAGAATCACGGGGGCAGAAACCTGCCCCCGTGATTTTAGTCGATGACGGTTTCCTCGGCGAAGTCGAGGACGTTCTTCTTGTTAGCCTGCATGCGCTCGTACTCTTCCTTAGAGCCGACGATGATCT
>JAEEVT010000022.1 GCA_016291005.1 Prevotella sp.
CAGGTCACGTCGGCGATGGCCTCGGCAACCTTCTTCTTGCCAACCTTGATCTTGTTGGGCGAGAAGATGAGCTTGGTGCTCTTCAGGTGCTCGGCCTGGTTCCAGTCCTCCAGGTGGTTGACGGCCTTCGAGCTCAGACCGGGCTTGAAGATGCCCAGACCCTCCAGCTTGACCTTACAGCCCAGACCGAGGAAGTGGCGGATGGCTCCACCGATCTCGTCGATGACGGCCTTGCAGTCGGAGCGCTTCACCGAGGCCTGCTGCTGGATGTACTCAGCCACGGCGTTCAGGTCAACGAACTCGTCAGGATAGACGGGGCGAGCGGTGTACTTGCCGAAAATCGGCGAGTGCTCGTTGTTGTTCTTTTGAAGTGCGTAATAGTTCATACTCTTGTGTGTTCTTCTTGGTTATAGACTCCGCGACCAGCTTCATCGGGTAGTCGCATCCCGCGTGTTTTTCAGATCTGATGTGCAAGTGAAGTGCAAGTGCGAATGCAGAGCCGAGCTCGCTCGAGCTATGCTGAGCCGCAGCCTTCACTCGCAATGCATCTCTCAGATGCATTGCAAAGGTACGAATTATTTAGAACATTTCCAAATTATTTCGCAACTTTTTTTTGAAAAAGTACACGAAAGGGACGGTTCTCCCCCTCCCTTTTCTCCCACCTAAAGGTAGGAGTGTGGCACGCAATGGGAGGGGGTCAGGGGGAGGCTGTAAATTTCGTTGCCAATAGCTTGTTGAGCGTGCTCAGGCGGTTGGGGTCGCCCTGCGTCACTTCTTCCATCGACGCAGCCGAAGCCTTGCTCTCGGCCAGCTCTTTCTCGCGGCGGGCATTGTCGGCCTCGCGCTGTGCGGCGATCTGCTTTTGCGCTTCGGTGTTTACAGCCTGCGGAGTGTTCTTTTTCCGGGTGCGCTCCAAGCGAATCTCAGCGTTCTGCGCGTTCAGCTCAATTGGGCTCTTCGACCATGATTTCAGCCGATAGCTGACTGACCACGTTTTCGTCTTTTCCCAAAGCAGCGTTGTCGTTCCGTTTACGGGGGCTGCCCAATAGGCTTGGAAACGCTCTAACATCGACTGGCCGTACTTCTCCCTGTAAGGCATCAGAGTCTTCCAGAACTCTTCCTGCTTTCTCATCACAGTCGCGTCGAAATCCCTTTTCCCTTTTATTGTTATTTCTACTTCTTTTTCTTTTATTTCTTTTTCTATAGGGAGAAGTGCAGAAGAGGGAAAAACTTTGTCTTTCTTGTTTTTTCTTTTCTTTAAGTAGTTTTTGAGCGAAAAAACATCACCAAGCATTTTCTTCCATCTGAGGGCTTTGAATCGCTCATCAAAAGACATCAGTTTCCAGATGCTCACCGACACGAACAGGTGGTAGAGCAGCAGGCGAACCTGCTGCTCGTTGCCCTCCTTCACCAGACCACGGAGCTCTAACGTCTGGTCGACGTTGGCTTCTATCAGTTCAATCTTCATCATGTTCGTTGGCAATTGAAAGTAATACGTCTTCAACCTGGTCAAACAAAGCCTCGTCGACGCCGACCTGCGTGAGCCGGACCTGCTTATTCTCATAGAGGAAACGGAAGATGGTTTCCGCGCAATAGTAGTACTTCAGACGTATGCCCAGAGGCATACGCTGGTCGGTTTCCAACCTCTGGACGTAATCCATCAGTTCATAAACTATCTGGCGGCGGTCCTCGTGTTCAACGCCAGCCAAGTCCTTCTTCAGACTGTTGTACAACGACAACCGTCTCTTGCCCTCTTCAATCGAGGGAACAATGCTATTTTTCTTTACCATAATTGTAAACATTTTTAGTAGTTAGTATTCCTCGAAAAACCTGTTGGCTTCCCAGTCCCTGCGCGTCACGAGACCCTTCAGTTTACGGGGAGGCTTGCCTGCATAGACCCACGCACGGAACTGCTTCTTTATCGCGTCCGCTGACCTGCCCTCGCGGATATACCGCAGCAGCGTTGACCGTCGCAGTCGTCCAATGCCAAGGTTGAACACGAACGACACCAGGGCGTCCAACTGCGGCAGCGTCAGCTCTAACCCGAGCGTCTCTATCTGCGCCACGCACTCCGCGATGTCCATCCTCAGGTATTCCTCGGCGGTGAACTGCGTGATCTGGTCGCCGCGCCTGACGTCCCTCGTGTGGCCATAGCCAATAGTCCAAACACCTGCTGCATCCTGATAAGCCCTCAGTCGGCAGCCTTCAAAACTCTTAATCTTCTCAAATGCCAAATGTGATATTCTCATATTATATTCTTTTATTTTTTTATTCTTTTATTCTTTTATTCTTTTATTTTTTTATTCTTTTATTCTTTATTTGAACCGTCGCCCCAGGAGGGTCAGGTGATAGAACAGATGATAGGGGTCGCGAGAATAGTAGGATTTGGGGCCACATATTATACGGTAGTTTTTTCTATTGCTACATACTCCTGGCAAACCGCCACTACACGGACTCCACGGATGCTCACTGTTTAAAATGTTCTCAGACTGTGTGACCTCGCGCAGATTCTCGATGTGGTTGTCAAACGCGTCGTGATTGATGTGGTCTAAGCCCATCGTCGGCAGTCGTCCGTGATGCCAAGCCCAGACAGCTCGATGATAAGAAATAACGTATCGACGTCCGTCTATATAAGAATTAAAACCCATGTAGCGGCCAACTCCATTTCTTATACTTCGGCGATAGCCGTTGACTACTTTTCCCGTCTGTCTGCATACAAGCAGGCCACGGTCGGAGTCGTAGTCGTAGTTCTCTCGGATGCGGGCAACAATTGCCGCACATTCTTCTTTAGTCCACTTATTCATACTACTATTCATACTACCTGATTTCAGTTACTTCTAATTCTTCTTCATTCCAGCCGTCGCAGTCCGCGAGCAGGTCAAACAGATTATAGCCAGCATACCAGTGCAGGTTGCGCTCCTCCTGCAACTTCTTAATGATCTTCTCAAGAGCAATGATAAGCTTCATTGGGTTCCGACACTGGTCGTCGAACAGTTCGCGAACGTCATCATCAGACTCCGTAAAACTGACGTACGACCGCGAGCCGTCAGGCTCTATCTCACACTCCGTGACAGTGTGCGAACCGCTGCCTTGAACGACGGTCTCTTTGACCAGCTTGGCCTCAACCCTGATGTCTATCTCAGGCCATTCGGGCTGGTTCCAAGGAGCACGGGGGTCATTCGCTGCCCCGGGAGGATAGTTGTCCATATTTTTCAGAATTTTCCATTACCTCAAAACCGATAAATCGCGAAGCGCTGAAGGAGCGGTAACCGTCCTCCTCCAAGTCCCAATAGAGAAACAAATCGTAGTTGATGCTCGTCGCTGAGCCAGGCTCATCCTTGTATTCGTAGTTGTCGAACCGCTCGGAATAGCCCTTGCACAACGTGCCGACAGCCTCGCGCAGCGTGCCGTCCTTCTTGTAGAACCGCAGCCTCACCTTTCCGCTGCCCAGAGCCTCCAGGCACCGCTGCACCGCGTAAGCCCGCCGGAAGGCTTTCTTTCTTGGGAACCCCTTGTCACAGCACAAGTGGTTGCCAACTTCGAATGCCCACTGCTGCAACAGCAGCGAGATCTCTTTAGTCTTTTTACTTTTCTTAGTCATAATGTTGTTATTTGTTTGTTCATAATTGTTTTATTTGTGTCAAACTCGGATCCGTTCGTTGACATCACAAAGTTACGAACAAAAAAAAGGCGGCGGAACAAATATTCCGTCGCCGTAACGTTTTCGAAAGTTTTTCGTAAAAAAGTGGCCTTTTCGTAAGGTTTACGTAAAGTTTTTGCCTTTTTTCCGTAAAGTTTTTGAACTTTTTTGAAACTTTTTTTCCTACCCTTCCACCTCTGATAACAGCTCAATCATCTTTTCTCCTATGCGCTTATAGTCCTCAAACGGCTTACCCTTCACGGGCGCATCGTTCTTGTCCCATAGCACAATGGGCTTGGCAAAGCTCTGAACCGCTAACCGCTGCATCTGGTCGGCCGCTGGCAGATGCTCGTGTTCAGGCACAGTGCGCTCCACCAGCAAGCAGAACTCCTCGTAGTCCGACTTGCCCAGCACCTTCTTGTCAACCAGCGCCCTGAACACCGCATACCACTGCCGCCCGTTTTTCACCATCGGCGCAATCTGGACGATGGCCCACTTCGCCATTTCGGGCGTTATCACGGGCTGTCCCATCAGCTCCTGCTTAGCCTTCCTGATGATGTTCATGCACTCCCTGTATGCCACACGGGGCGCACGCTTGATGACCTCCTGCACCAGCCCGATGATTCTCACGTTCGTCTTACCCTTCAGCAGGATGGGCTTGTAAGCCTTGTTCTGCGGCACCAGCCAGGGACTCCCCTCTTCATCCTCGCAATACACCTTAATGGTCGACTCCCCATCGATGCAGGCCAGCACGATGTCGCCATCTTGCGGTACCATGTCGCACACCACCTTCACTACGTCGCCCGACGCCAGTCCAGCGTCAATCATCGACTCCCCCTTACAGGTAACCGTAAATTCCGGGTGCATCGACAGCAAATCCCTTGGCCACGATATGCTCTCCGACTCATCCCCATACACCATTGTAGGATCACCGCATGGCACATACCTGTCATAGAACGGCAAGTCCGTGTCGCACAGCCTCGGTTGCCACCCCTCAGCCTTTAGTTGCTCAAAGATGGCTCTCAGTTCACTTTCATCCATTGTCTATGTTTTGTATATATTGATAGTATTAGCTGTCTTAAAAAAGAGCGTGGGTCACCAATGATAACAACAAACCCATCAAGGCTGCTACACCTATCCACCTTGTCGAATACCACCAATGCCCACGCCGTTCTCTGGTGTGAGCTTGGTAGCCTTCGTCATTCGTGGATTCCTTGAATTCTTTCGAATTGTAGCAGTATGATGGGGAAGTTCCGAACGTCTACTGGCTCTTTCCTTTTTCCGCGATGTCTATATTTCGAGGTGCGAAGATACGCAAAATATCTCACACCGCCAAAAATTTCATACAAAAGAACTAACCCTTCTACAACTTGTTCATTTCATAATGTCGTTTAACTTCTCAATGTATTTGTTAAATGCTTCATTGAGCTCTTCTGACTTCTTTTTCACATCCTCCCGTTCTGCTTCTGAAGGTATCGATATCCTTATCTTTTTTAACCAATCGAGTTTCAAATCCGCTCTGGCGCCACCTAAACAATAATCATTTATTATTACCTTGTGTTCAGGTGACTTAAGTTGTTTCAGTAGGAAATACTCTGGCAATTCCTTATTTGTAATTGTGAATACAGGATAGATGTTAGAAACAAACATGTTTTTATGCAATTGGGGAACGACTCCTATACTACCTACATTTATACGGTGTGGATTGTAGACGAAGTCTCCAGCATGAACACGTTTATATTTCTGATTAAGATTATCTATTTCGTTGGCTGAATATGTTTCACCTATATAGATTCCATTCTTAGTTACAGAGAGAATTGCACAGGATTCATCCTTGTCTGAGAACTGAGATAACTTAAAAGGAGATTTCCGTTCTTTAATATAGTCTTCTAACTGTACGGCCTTTTCGTCTGTTGGCTTGTGCTCCATAAAGCAAAAGGGGAAAAGACTATAGTCATTTCTTTCGATGTCAGCATAATCGACATTAATAGAGTCTGGTTCCTCTGTAATCCTAAACTCTTCATCGTCATTGTAGGACATAAAGAACTTGGTACAGTCAGATCTTCCACTTAATGGACGCCTGCGTGCTCCTAATTCGAACCCGTCATTTCTTACAATATAAAAGAAAGCTTTATTGAAATGATCTTCTCTTTCTTTCCGTTTACAGGCAAATATAATACTAGTCTTTGTAGGGGTATATGGATTAAATACACCTCGTGGGAGCGAGATAATGACTAACCGCGAACTCTCTTTAATTATCTTCTCTCGTATTTCATTGACATATTTATCATTATATAAAAAAGTATCAGGCACAACCACAGCCATTCTGCCACCTTTCTTAATAGATTGCCAGATATGTTGCATGAATATACTGTCGCCCTTATTTGATTTGAATTCATAGAGATTGCCGTATTCAACTTTTTGGGAATAGGGAATGTTGGATATGGCAATGGTATATTTCTCCTTTACTACCTGCGAGAGACAATCCATTTGTTTAATATTTGTATGTCCATCTCCAAACAGAATCATATTCATCTTAGCAATTCTTGCCGTAGATGTTATTTCACGACCATATATACTTTTCTCTCTTATAAATGTTCTTTTCTTTTCCTTCTCCTTAATCACTTCTTCATTATCTGAAGTACTGGGGTAAATATCAGTATGCTGTCTTAGGTATTTAAAACACTCCAATAAGAAACCACCTGTTCCACTACATGGGTCATAGATAGTCTCACCATAAGTCGGACTTACCAATCTGACCATCATCTTTACAATGTGACGAGGCGTATAGTATTCTCCAAGATCTTTATTCCCGTTGGTTACTTTTCTAAGAAAAAATTCAAAAGCATCACCCTTGACATCACTATCTATACTTGTAAAGTCAATGGTGTCTATTTCCTCAATCAGTTGGATTAGAATGGACTCATCCTCTATGTTGAGAGTTGACTCAAAAACATCTCCGTATGTCTTTTTTAATCGTGGTCTGATAGTATCGTTCAAATAGGTGCCAACTTCTGATTTCCTTATATCAAATGATGCTCCAATTCTTGAAGGCGTTTTGCTCATGAGAATGTCCCAATTACATTTCTCATCGAGCGTTTCATTATTATCAGCAACTTCTCCTATGTCAGTAAAATCGTTTTTCAGTTTTAGAAACATTAAATCCGCAAAAACAGAAAACCTTTCATAGCCATCACGAAGGCCTGCTTTCCTAAGAATATTATTTGATCTTTTGAATTTCTTGAGGAGATCTTCCCTACTTAAAGTGAATCCTTCTGGGACTGTTTCAATTTCACAATTCGACTCAATGAGCTTGATTAGTGTTTTTTCATCTACGAAGTCGCTTATCTCAATATTGTCAATCTTCAACGGTTTACGGTCTCTTGAACATGCATAGAATGAAGAAGAGTTAAATACGAAAACCAGCGGAATCTCCAATGGATTAGCATAATAGTCTATAGCCTGCGCTATTGCTTTATCCAATGTAGCAGAAGGGCGCTTGGCTTCAATTACTGCAAGAATCCTATCAGTTCCGCCTTCATAAATTAGGAAGTCGGGATTCTTCCCGTTGAGCAACTTATCTTGAATAACCGTCTTAGCCCTTTCACGATAAACATTACATGTCTCATGATGAGACTCATCCATGTCATACCCCAATAAGGATAATCTACTTTCGATGACTTGACGTGTATACGGCTCCAACGGTTCTGTCAGAGCCTGAATATTGTATTCAGAATATAAGTTATTACTCTTCATTTTTTAATCTTTATAACTGGATAAATAAATATTTCTCTAATTCCCTAATTCTTGACCTACACAAAAAGAGTCACTTCTGTGTATAAAGCCAGTTATCTGTCTCAGACCACTGGCGCGCACTACATATTGGAAAAGCGTCACGTGACTACCACGTGTGCATATTTTTTATTCTTTTATTATTTTATTCTTTTATTCTTTTGCCCATCAGGAAGCCCAGGGCGAAACTCACGCCCATGAGAAACAGGACGCTGAGCGTGGCCCAGAAGCAACCCTCAGGCGTGAACCACGCCGCAGGCAAGTATTCGTAAAAGTGTTCTATCATAAAATATTTAATTTTATTCTTTTATTCTTTTAATCTTTTATTCTTTAAAAACACTCCCGACGCTCGCGCGCCAGGAGATGCAAATTTACTAAACTAAATATTTATCGTTTAAAAAAAACATTATTCGGGGCTGCCGCCTCGCGACGGGGAGTATGGTTTCAGGTTTCAAGTTTCAGGTAAAGTAACCATTAACCATTCACCCTTAACCATAATTTTGCCCCTCGATTAAGACTTGATGTTCTATGAGGAACATCAAACTTAGTATTAACCAAATATTTATAAATGACTCTGCTAAGCCCTCCGGCCTAAGTCTTATATTTTCAATGGAATCACGGAGTCACGGAAACAAAGGAATCATGAACCTTTCACCGTGAACCATGAACCATAATTTACTCTTCGTCCTCATCGTCGCCGAAGTCGAATCCACGACTCAAAAGATCATTAGGGTCACCAGTGCTACCACCACCATCAGGACCAGAAGTAGCTATCATTGATACAGTTTGTATCTTTACAACCTGAATTTCAGGAATTATATATTGCTTTTTCATTGTCTTTTTATGTTTAGAAACGAATTTTACTAATTTGATTTAATCTCATCCACGAATGATTATTGGGAAAGAAATCAGCAACAATTAGAAATAATTACATCCAACAATTTGAAAGATATATTATTCCTTATTTCTGGAATAGATTATTCTAATTATTGCTCATTTCTTTCCTCAGTCATCTTATTTTACCACCACTTTCTTTCCATTGACGATGTACAGACCCTTCGTGGGCTGAGCCACACGCTGGCCGTTGAGATTGAAGTATTCACCTCTTACATCATCCATCTTACTTCTTACATCGATAGCGGTAGTCTCTCCATCCTCAAGGAAGAGGAAGTTACGTGAGCCGTTTCCGCTAATCTCTGAGTCGAGCATCATCACCACGCGGTCTTTCAGGACAGAGGCAGCACCAGTCCACAGCTTGAAGCCAGCCTTGCCTTCGCCGTTCTTGGCTAGGACGTATGGGAACTTTCCATCTGGAGTCGTACCTGTACCAATGCTCAGCATGTTTGTAGTAGGAGCGTCAACTTCTTCGTCAATGATATCGGCGGTCACCTGGCCTTCACCCTTCAGCAAGAGAGGAGTGCCAGCAGGAACTTTCTCCACAGCCTCAACAGTCGTCTTGCCTTCGTTGCTAACTTCTGTCACGACATAAGCACGGTTGGCAGGGAACTCAACGGCGTGGCTCGGGATATAGGTAGCCCAGCCGTAAGATGTAACTGTTGCAATTTCTTTAGTTACAGTGGTGCAGTAGTCGGAATAGGTTGCACTTCCAGCAACATACTTGTAGATGTCAAAATAACCAGTGCCGAGTGGTGAAGAGCCTGTTCCACCTAAACGGAACGTATTATTCTCAGTATCGGTTCTTAGAGCCAGCCAACGATTACCGTATTTCAAGGTAAATCCATTTCCTGAAGAATAGGCAAGAGTGAAGCTTGATGAATTTTCTGTACTCACATTCAAATTGTTACTACCAGATGAATATAGATATCCATTTGTGGCATCGCCAAGTTTCCAGTTGCCATCATTGGCAGTTACTGTCAGCCAATTTTTGTCATCAGCAGCAACTGTTGAAACATTGCCGTCAAATTCATATTTAGCCACCCAAGAATTACTTGCTGTTTCTTGATAAATAGCATAGTCCTTATCACCATCTTTCGCAACAATAACAACATTGTCGCCATCTTCAAATGTATCAGTACTTGCCATCTTTGTTAAAGTAGCGGGTGTACCACTGACCACAGCAAATACAGCATAGTATGTCACATCGCTTGTTCCCATGGCAACAGGAAGAGTGATGTAATCGGGAGCAGTAGCCTGTGTAGCAGTAATCTCAGTAGCTGTCCAACCCATGAACGTATAGCCCGTAGGAGCCGTTACTTCTGGGAATTCAATGTCAGTTCCCTCTTTGAAATCATTTGTTGAAGTGGTTCCGTTCACGCTGAAGGTTGCGATGTGACGGGGCTTCTCAGTAATTGTAATCTCGTAACCAGTTTGAAACATGCCATAATTAACAAGAACCGTCTGTTGGCCAATCTGTGTCATGTCAGGCTCAGAGAATTCGGCTAATGCAGTAACATCAAGGGTCGATTCGTCGGCGTATTTAGCTATCACCACTAAGCCGTCGTGGTTAAACTCGCTGCCTTCAACGAAGGTTAAGGGGCAATCTTTAATGAGATCAATCATTTGGATGGGTATGAGAGAAACAAGTTGGTTGCCTTCATCAAACTCGTAAATACTGCTATATTTCTTCAAGTTACCTTTGATAACAACCAAGTCACCTAATTGAATATCATCGTCAGAAGTGAAGTCGGCACCATTGATTCCTTTTCCTTTATAGGCTTCCAGCTGGTCTGCAGTTGTTGAGCCATCGCTTGAGATAAAATAGGTTATAGCTCCACTACTATTAACTGTTCCCGTTGTGCTCACATAACCCGTTGCGTAGACGTCATTAACACCAGTGCCGGCATCAATGGCAGCACGAGCCTGAGCTACGGTATAAGGATTATTCTCTGTACCAGGAGCATTGGGACTCGCTGCCTGAGTGACGGTCACATTCTTCGTAACAGTCTTGTCCGTATCGTAAGTATAGGTCAGCGTAATGGTAGCAGTGCGCTTTGCACCGTCGTTGGTATCACAAATGAATGGGACTTTACTTGCCGTCGCGTCATCGGGGACAATCCAACTGTCCTTAGTAGATGCAGTAAGTTTTCCACCCTCGACAGGATTGTTAATGGTATAAGCTATTTCGCCTTCTTCAGCATTGTAGGCGATGTTAACGTTGTCAGCAGTTATAGATGGGGCGTTGGGGTCACCATTAGAATAAGTAACAACAACCTTTTTTATCCAACAGGTTGAACTGGAGGATGCTGCAGCAAAAGTAATAACTATTGTTCCTGATTCAGAACCTTCGAAAGTAAAGTTCCCATTTGCCGTTCCTTTAGAAACAGATTTCGTATCACCAAAGGTGTTTCCACCAACAGTAACAGACAGGTTTCTTGCTGCATTTGCTGAAGCTGTTACAACAACTTTTGTAATTGTTCCGAGAGAAGCAGTTTGAGTTGCGTCAGATGTGAAAACCATGGCTGTAGTATTCTTTTCTGACTGTACACCACGAGCACTGCCTGACGATTCAAATTGTTTCACATTTGTTGCAGTCCACTTTAATTCATTTGTTCCTACAGTACAATCCTTGTCCGTGAAATTGGACTCTATATCCTCTGCCCACGCGCTCGAACTGCCTACTATGAGGGCGCATAGCAGGAGCATTGTTTTGAGTAAAAAATGTTTTCTCATAATGTTTAAATTTTAGTTGTTATTATTGTTGTTTATTTGTTTATCTGCCCAATGTTTATTGGTTATTGTATATTGTTAGTGTCTTTGCGCTTGCGCGCGAACATTATTATTTATTGTTTATTGTTTAATGTTTATTGTTCGCCATGCGAAATGGCAACACGGCGACAAAGGTACAACGTTTTTCGTTAATTTCAAAAAAAAAAAACAAACGTTTGTTAAAACGTGCGTGAAAGTTTCACGAATGAGGAATGTTCTCTCTTTGAGAGTGTGGCGTTGCGAGGAGTGTTGAGTGTTGATTGCAACGCCACACTCTGCACCTTCAGGTCAGAGATTGCAACGCCACACTCTATACCTTTAGGTTAGAGATTGCAACGCCACACTCTATACCTTTAGGTTAGAGATTGCAACGCCACACTTTGCACCTTTAGGTCAAAGATTGCAACGCCACACTCTATACCTTTAGGTTAGAGATTGCAACGCCACACTTTGCACCTTTAGGTCAAAGAATGTGGATTATAAGAATAAAAGATTAAAAGAATAAAGTGCTATCCCTGGACATGATACGAAAAAATCTAAAGACGCCAAACAAAACGCCAGAAAAGTGAAGAAAAGACAGAAAAGATTTGGAACTTTAAGAAAAAGTCCTTATCTTTGCAGCGTCAGAACGTATGTTTTGACTACGCCGCTGAGTGCGGGGAGTAAGGCTTTATCGATACTGCTCCATTTAAAAGTCACCTTCGGGTGACTTTTATTTTTCATATTTCTTCCTGAACAAGCGGTTGAATCCGGGGGTTTCGACTTGCCATCTTGAAACAGATATGGATTTCTTGCCTTTAAAAATCAAAACTTCTACAGCTTGTTCGTTGGCTTCAAAATATGCTTTGATTTCAGAGGACAACAAACGCGCATTATAGTCTGTTAGCATATTTAGTAATACACGATTCGTCTGCCCAATGGAATCAAGCAACTGTGTCCCTACAGAGCCTTTCCCATAGACTGTTTTCAAATCATAGAGCCCAAGGATACCTTTCTTTTCAAAAATAAAATCTGCTGTACGACAACTCCTCGGATTAGGCAGTATATAGACACGATAGCCATGCTCTACAGCCTTGCGCGCTGCATTAATCAGATTGTCAAAGTCGTCGCTGTTTTCGCCAATAGCACTGAAAATATTGGTTTCACCATCTACTGGATGGAATTCGCCATTATAGATAATCTGTTTCAGTTGATTGATAAACCGGGCGCCTTTCAGATAGTGTAACTCCTTCAGCTCGTCAGCCATACCTCGCCATGGTATCTCCGCAGCCATCAACACAGAGCCATCTTCCTCAGACAGTTCAAATTCAAATATATTATCTTCAATGACAACCGGTTTCATATTATGTGCAAAGATACAAAAAAAACTTAAGACACCAAAGGATTCTTGGAAAAATTGTTTTTTGGCTGTGCATGCATGGGCGCAAGAAGACTTGATGTTTATCGAATCTTCGAAACCCCGTGATTCAAAAAGCCTTAGGATAACCGTCAGTTATCCTAAGGATAAGTTGAGGTTATCCTAAGGATAACCAGAGGAAATCCTAAGGATAACTGAGGGAAAAGTACTGGATTTCTGGGAATCATGGGAAAAGGTCATCATTTGTAGGTATTTGTGGAGAAAGTTTTTCGATTATCAAAATTAATTATTACCTTTGCAGTCGAAAAGCGTTATCATTTATGAGACTATCGGAACTGAAGACGGGCGACAAGGCCTACATCGTGAAGGTGCAGGGCCACGGTGGTTTCCGCAAGCGCATCGTGGAGATGGGCTTCATCAAGGGCCAGCGTGTGGATGTGCTACAGAGCGCACCCCTTCAGGATCCCGTGAAGTATAAGGTGATGGGCTACGAGGTGAGCCTGCGCCGACAGGAGGCTGCGATGATTGAGGTGGTTGCCGACAACAGCGACTTCCAGACTGTTGGCGAGCCTCAGAATGTTTCCACGACAGCCCACTTCGCTGCCCATTCGGCGCGCCATAACATCAACGTGGCGCTGGTGGGTAATCCGAACTGCGGCAAGACGTCGTTGTTCAACTTTGCCTCTGGCGCCCACGAGCGTGTCGGCAACTACTCGGGAGTCACCGTGGATGCCAAGGAGGGCTATGCCGACTTCGAGGGTTACCGTCTGAAGCTGACCGACCTGCCTGGCACCTACTCGCTCTCGGTCTATTCGCCAGAGGAGCTCTACGTCCGCAAGCAGCTTGTCGAGGACACGCCAGACGTCATCATCAACGTCATCGACTCCACCAACCTGGAGCGCAACCTCTACCTCACGACGCAGCTGATGGACATGCACCTCAGGGTGGTGTGTGCGCTGAACATGTTTGACGAGACGGAGCGGCGGGGCGACCATTTCGACATCGATACGCTGAGTTCGCTGATGGGCATTCCGATGGTGCCGACTTCGTTCAAGACGGGTCGCGGACTGGAGGAACTGATGCGCGAGGTCATCCACATCTTTGAGAGCCGCGAGGGTCACGACAACTACTATCGTCACATCCACATCAATCATGGGCACGAGATAGAAAACGGCATCGCCAATATCCAGAAGTTCCTGAAGGGCAACGACTTGCTGCGACTGCGCTACTCCACCCGATGGCTGGCGCTGAAGGTGCTCGAGAAGGACAGCAAGGCTGAGGAGGTGATAGCCCAGTTGCCCGAGTGTGAACAGATTCTCGCTGCCCGTGACACAGCCGTACGCCGTGTGAAGGAGGAGACAGGAACGGACACCGAGACAGCCATCATGGACGCCAAGTATGGTTTCATCCACGGTGCCTTGCAGGAGGCCGGCTACCAGATGGGCACGAAGGAGGACACCTACAAGCGGACGCACCGACTCGACGCGCTGTTGACGCATAAGTGGCTGGGATTCCCCATCTTCTTCTTCCTGCTCTACCTGATGTTCGAGGTGACGTTCATCCTGGGCCAATACCCGATGGATTGGATAGACGCCGGTGTAGGAAAGTTAGGCGAGTTCATCGCACAGACGATGAGCGACGGACCGCTGAAGGATATGTTGGTGGACGGCATCATAGGCGGCGTGGGAGCGGTCATCGTCTTCCTGCCGCAGATACTCATTCTCTACACCTTCATCTCCATCATGGAGGACTCGGGCTACATGGCTCGCGCCGCCTTCATCATGGACAAGCTGATGCACGGCATGGGCCTGCACGGCAAGTCGTTCATCCCGCTCATCATGGGCTTCGGCTGTAACGTGCCGGCAGTCATGGCCACACGAACCGTCGAAAGCCGCAGGTCGAGACTCATCACCATGCTGGTGCTCCCGATGATGTCTTGTTCCGCCCGACTACCTATCTATATTATGATTACGGGCGCGTTCTTTGCCGCCAAGTACCAGAGCTTAGTGATGATTTCGCTCTACGCCATCGGCATCGTGCTCTCCGTCGTCATTGCCCGCATCCTCAGCACGTGGGTCATCAAGGGCGAAGACACGCCGTTTGTGATGGAACTGCCGCCCTACCGCTTCCCGACGACGAAGGCCATCTTCCGCCATACGTGGGAGAAAGGCAAGCAATACCTGAAGAAGATGGGTGGCGTCATCCTCGTGGCCAGCATCATTGTGTGGGCGTTGGGCTACTTCGGCACAATGGGTGTGGCACCCTCGCTCGAAGAGAGTTTCATCGGCCTGTTAGGCAAAGCCGTCGAACCCATCTTCCTGCCACAGGGCTTCAACTGGCGATTGGACGTCAGCCTGATAGCCGGTGTCGGCGCCAAGGAGATTGTGGCTTCAACCATCGGCGTACTCTACGGCGCAGGCACCTACGACTTCAGTCCATTGGTGGCCTACTCCTTCCTTCTCTTCGTACTGATCTACTTCCCCTGCATAGCCACCATCGTTGCCATCAAGCACGAGAGCGGCTCGTGGCGCTGGGCATTGTTTGCTGCCCTCTACACCACAACGCTGGCCTGGGTTGTCAGCGCCGTCGTCTATCAGGTAGGAAGACTGTTCGTGGGACAATAAACAATATACGTGAAACAATAAACAATAACCAATAAACGTTTAACAATAAACGTTATACGATAACCAATAACGAAAACAAATAACAATGAAGAATCGACTCTCGACAATCCTGATGGCTGTAGGGGCTTTGGTGCTGACGATGACAGCCTGTAACGGACGGAAGCACGACGCGGCATACTACGAACAGAAGGTTGACAGCATCCGCAGGGCTGAACAGGTGGCTGAGATTCGCCGTCAGGCTGGTATCCGTCCCGATGCCGATCCTGCCGTAGCCTGGCTCGACAGCCTGCCGTTGCGCACGCTGCCGCTGCGTAACCCCGGCGACGACCTGGAACAGATTGGGCAGTTCGTCAAGGTGCCGATGTCGCTCAACGAGAACTTCAACTATCCGCCCAGCGCCAAGCTCAAGGCGTTGGCCATGCCGCGCGCCTATCGCCGCAACATGGTGCTGCTGGCTGAGATGCGCGACTCCATAACTTCTGATCTCTATCTCGTTCTGATGGACCGTCGCTGTCAGCCTTTGGACAAATTATGCATCTACGAACGACGTGAAGTGAGGGAGGACGGCGACTTCGGAGAGACGTTCATCGAGTACTTCATCAGCAGTAACTACGACATCACGCTGATGCGCTATTTCCAGTCGCATAAGGACGAACAGAACCCAGTGCTGTTGGATGCACGCCGCTATATAGTCAATAAGGAAGGCCGCTTCGAGGAAGCCATTATTGAACTATAAACAATAAACGTTAAACAATAACCAATGGCCTCAGAGCAGGCTGTTGAGGCGGTTGCGAAGCTGGTCGGCTTCGCTCTTTCGGATGGAAAGCACTATTTCGCAAGTATTATCGAAAGTCTGCGAAATAATGCGCGGGTTCATGTCTTTCACGATACGCATGACGTCGTTCATCTGCGGGTAGGTGAACGAATAGTTGATGCGCTCCTCCACCTGGCGCGTCTCGATGGTGGCGTGGGCTATGGCGTCGGCTGCCGCCTCACGATAGGCCACAATGAGTCCGCTGGTGCCCAGGTTGACGCCACCATAGTAGCGCACCACAACGATGAGGATGTCAGTCAGTTCGTTGCTGTTGATTTGTCCGAGGATAGGCTTGCCCGCTGTCGAAGAGGGCTCGCCGTCGTCGTTGGCACGAAACTCCTGACGCTCAGCCCCCAGCATATAGGCATAGCACACGTGGCGGGCATCGAAATACTTCTTGCGATACTGAGCCAGCAGCGCCTTGATGTCATCGATGCTCTCCACGTGGTGGGCGAAAGCCAGGAACTTACTCCGCTTCTCGGTGTAATATCCCTCGCTCGAGCCCTTGATCGTTTTAAATTCGTCAGTCATTTGGAAATGATGAATGTTGAATGATGAATGTTGAATGATTCTCGCTTCGCTGCGATGTTCGAATGTTGAATTCTCAATTCTTCATTGACAATCGCCGCAGGCGACCATTCCTAATTCAACATTCAACACTCCTCATTCTAATTCAACTTATGAATCACCAGTCCTGAGCGCAGCTTGGGCTCGAACCAGGTTGCCTTCGGCGGCATAATCTTTCCGCTGTCGGCAATGTCCATAATCTGTTGCATGGAGACGGGATAGAGCGCCAGGGCGGCACGCATCTCGCCGCTGTCAACACGGCGCTTCAACTCACCTAATCCGCGCAGGCCACCCACGAAGTCGATACGCTTCGACGAGCGCAGGTCGCCGATGTTCAGGATTTCGTCCAGAATCAGGCGGCTCGATATGTCAACATCCAGAACGCCGATGGGATCGCTGTTGTCGTAGGTACCCTCCTTGGCCTTCAGACTATACCAATGCTGGTCAAGATAAAGCGAGAACTCATGCATCTGCTGAGGTTTGTAGATGTCCGTACCCTTGTCTTCGACGGTAAAGTTCTTGCGCAGGGCAGCTAAGAACTCCTCTGATGAGAGACCGTTCAAGTCCTTTACCACGCGGTTGTAGTCAAGGATGGTCAACTGGCTGGCCTGGAAGCAGACGGCCATGAAGTAGTTATACTCCTCGTCGCCGCGATGGTTAGGGTTCTGCTTCTGCTTCTCGGCACCCACCAGTGCGGCAGCAGCCGAGCGATGGTGACCGTCAGCAATATAGAGACTTGGCATTTTTGCAAACTCACTGGTAATGGTCTGTATGTCAGCCTCGTCGCTGATGACCCAGAACTGGTGGCGGAAACCATCGACGGGAGCGATGAAGTCGTACTCGGGCTCCGTCTGGGCGTAGCGCATGATGAGCGCGTTAAGCACCTCGTTGTCGGGATAGGCAAAGAAGACGGGCTCGATGTTGGCGTTGTTCACGCGGACATGCTTCATGCGGTCTTCCTCCTTGTCGCGGCGAGTCAGCTCGTGCTTCTTGATGTTGCCCTTCTGGTAGTCATCGGTATGGGCGCAAACCACCAGACCATACTGCGTCTTGCCCTGCATCGTCTGGGCATATATATAATAATGTTCGCGCGAGTCCTGCACTAACCAGCCTTCGTCCTGGAACTTCTGGAAGTTCTTGGCGGCCTGTTCATAGACGCGCGGATCGTACTCAGACGTTCCTTCCGGGAAGTCTATCTCGGGCTTGATGATGTGATACAGACTCTTCTGGTTGTCGCCGGCCTCGGCGCGAGCCTCGTCAGAGTCCAGCACATCGTAAGGACGGCATTCCACCTGTTCCACCAAATCCTTTGGCGGACGGATGCCTTTGAATGGTTTTACTATTGCCATAATTATTAAATGAAAGAAATGAAAGGAATGAAAGGAATGAAAGAAATGATTCCTTTAATTTACAAGTTTGCTTTAATCTTCTCTATCATCTCTGTATATTCTGCATCAGAGAGGTACACCTTGCCTGGATTCATCTGGAACGTGCCGCCGTAGTCAGGTCCATCGACGTACTTCGGAGCCAGGTGGAAATGCAGGTGCGACAGCTTGTCGCTATAGGCACCATAGTTAATCTTCTCAGGATTGAAAGCCTTCTGCATGGCACGGGTCACGCGGGCAACGTCAGCCATAAAGGCATTACGGTCGTCGTCGCTCAACTCGTTTAGGTCGTTCACATGGTCCTTGTATGCCACGAGGCAACGGCCACGATAGGTCTGTTCCTTGAATAAGAACGCGCGAGAGACAGAAAGCTCGCAGATTTCAATCATCAAGTTGTGAAGGGTCTCGTTGTTAGTGCAGTAAAGGCACTGTTTTGGGTCACTTTGCATAGTCTGTTGAATGGTTTAGAGATAAAAATTTCTGCAAAGGTACTATAAATCTTTGAAAGTTCCAAAAAAATGTCGTACCTTTGCAGAAATTATTCACGCTTATGAAAAGACAATCATTATTACTGGCAGCGCTGACGGCTGGACTATATGCCTTGGCCTGCACCAACTTCATCGTTGGAAAGAAGGCTTCCGTTGACGGAAGCGTCATTTGTTCGTATAACGCCGACTCGTATGGCGCTTTCATGAATCTGGCCCACTATCCTGCTGGAAAGCATGCGGCTGGCGAGATGCGCAAGATCTATGAGTGGGACACTAACAAATACTTAGGCGAGATTCCAGAAGCCCCTGAGACTTATAATGTTGTTGGCAACATCAACGAGTGGCAGGTAACCATCGGCGAGACGACCTATGGCGGTCGCGAGGAGATGGTAGACTCTACGGGCATCATCGACTACGGTTCGCTCATCTACATCGGTCTGCAACGCTCCAAGACGGCTCGCGAAGCTATTGCCGTCATGACGTCGTTAGTCGAGAAGTATGGGTATTACTCCGAGGGCGAGACGTTTACCGTCTGCGACCCCAACGAGGCTTGGATCTTGGAGATGCAGGGTTGCGGCCCAGACCGTACGAAATCGAAGGAGCGCGTGGTGTGGGTAGCCCGCCGCATTCCCGACGAGGCTATCTGCGGACATGCCAACCAGAGCCGCATAGGCCAGTTCCCCTTGAAGGACAAGGAGAACGTGCTCTACTCGAAGAATGCCATCAAGTATGCCCGCAAGATGGGTTGGTTCGACGGCAAGGATGAAGACTTCTCATGGAAGAATGCCTACGCCTTCCCCGACTTCGCAGGTCGCCGCATCTGCGACGCCCGCGTTTGGAGCTTCTACAACCATCACGTCAAGGGTATGGAGCGCTATCTGCCTTGGGCTTTAGGCAAAGATAAGGATGCCGAAGACATGCCCCTGTGGGTGATTCCAGAGAAGAAACTCAGCGTCCAAGACGTCATGAACGACATGCGCGACCACTTCGAGGGTACGCCTATGGCCATCGATTCTACCGACATCGGTGCCGGCATCTGGCAGATGCCCTACCGTCCCACACCTCTTTATTTTAAGTTAGACGGCAAGAAATACTTCAACGAGCGTCCCACTTCGACGCAACAGACGTCATGGAGCTACGTCAGCCAGATGCGCTCGTGGCTGCCTCGCGAGGTTGGCGGTTGCTTCTGGTTCGGCAATGACGACGGCAATATGGTGGCCTACACGCCTATCTATTGTTCCATGACTGACCGTCCGGAGTGCTATAACACCCCTGGAGCCGACGAAGTGACGTTCTCGATCAAGAATGCCTACTGGGTGGAAAACTGGGTCAGCAACATGGTATATCCCCGTTACAACATGCTGTTCCCCTCGTTGAAAGCCGTTCGCGACTCGCTGCAGCAGGCTTATTTTGCCCAGCAGGCCGACATCGAGGCTAAAGCCCAGCAAATGGAACCGCAGCAGATGCAGAAGTTCCTCAACGACTACAGCGTAGCCCAGGCACAGCAGATGCTAGAGCGCTGGAAGCAGCTGGCATTCTATCTGGTGGTGAAGTATAACGACATGGCTGTCAAACCCGAGGAGAACGGACGTTTCACACGAACGAAGTACGGACTGGGAGCTGCGGTAAAGCGTCCTGGCTTCCCTGCATCATTCGCCCGCGAAATGATTAAGCAGACAGGAGACAGGTATGCGTTTCCTAGTGAATAGTGAACAGTGAATAGTGAACAGTGAATAGTGAACAGTGAATAGTGAATGGTTTCCTGCCGGAAGAGTTCGCGACAGGAAACACATTATTCCTTTGTATAGAACTCGATGAGCCGGACAAGCGCCTGTTGACAGACGGGACAAAAGTCCGGTTCTTCGTTTGTGCGCATGCGACAGTTCTCGGTACCGCGCCACACGCCTTGTTTCAGATAGCCTCCACCTTCGACAAGGCCTGCCCTACCCTCGTCAATCAGATTTTGCCACTTGACAGGTTGCTTCGTCGAAGTGGTGAGGTTAGGTTCCCAAGGTTCAGTATCGGCAAAGTACATCGGATCGTCGTCGCCGTAGGGATATTCGTCGCCTAAGCCACCGAAGGAGTGGCCGAACTCGTGCACCACCACGGGACGGAAGTTCTTGCCCCGCGTATAAGAGAGGTTATAGCTGTTGAAGATGCCGCCACCACCATAATGCGCCGTATTTGCCAAGATGATGATGTGTTCATAGGGCGTACATGCCAGGACGTCATGCAACCTCTTCAGGTGTAACGTGGTGAGGTAGCGTGTGGAATAAAAGGTATCGAAATGACTGTCAAGGGCGGTGTCAAGCCAAATGCCCTTGCCAGGCTGGCTGACGTCGGTGTCCTTTGATGGCGATAGCAGGGCAACGATGTTGAAGCGGTCGCGCATCGACGTAAACGGCTCATGCTGGAACAAGGCATCGACGGCAGTACGGCAGTCGTCCAAGAACTCTTCCATCTGGTCTTGCATGTAGCCCTCGGCGACATAGGCTATGTGTATGCAACGCGTAGTGTCGGCAGCCTGTTGAAGGGTGACGTATGGCGTCTGCTGACGCAAGTGCCGAATAAGGATGTCGTCGGGCGAGACACGATGGTGCAGGTGGGCTATGCTCTGGTCATGGAAATCGCGCAAGTCGATGTCTATCGTTACAGGATGCTTAGGATAAGGCACGAGGAAGACATTCTCGAACGACTTCTTGGTATGCTTGGCCTCGGCGGTAGCCAGCCACTCCTGGAAGAGCGTCGAAAAGCTATGACGATACAAGGTGTCGCCACTCTGGGCATCACAGACGGTAATGCTGCCGTTGCCTTTAAGCGGAAGTTCAGCAAGGCGTTGGCGACGGCCATACCAGCGCGGTGACATGCTGAGTTCATCGACATAGATGGCCTGGTGGCTGCTGTCGCCAGCAAAGCTGTAGTCAAGGCGCAACGTAGAGTCGCGGAAGTGCTCAGCGAAGTTCTGTGCCGCAGCTGGGCTCCCCAAGAACAGGAGAACGAGGAATAAGATAATTTTCATCATTTCTTTTCTTTAAGTATGCCGTGACGGTAGGCGTAGAGCAGTTGGCGCAGGTCTTCCACCTGGGCGCGCAGCTCGGTACCCTTATCAGTATCTGCCACACGCATGCGATGGGCTGAGAGTTCCACCAGTTGGGTGGTTGACTTGATGTCAATACCTCGCTGGATGGCGTCCTGGGCACTCATGAAGGGTTCGTGCTGGACAAGCTGGAAACCGCGGCTATGATAGACCAGCGTATAGCCTGCGATGCCTGTCTCTGAGTGGTAAGCCTCAGAGAAGCCACCGTCGATAACCATTAGCTTACCATTGGCCTTGATGGGATTTTCACCCTTGGCAACGTGAACGGGAACGTGGCCGTTGATGATATGGCGGTTTTGGCCTGTCACGCCAAAAGAGTCGAGGATGCGGTCGCAGACTTCCTCGTTGTCGCGCAACTGGAAGTAGTAGCCTTTCTCCTCCTTGAACGTGGTCTTGTCAGTCAGGAAGTAGCGCTCGAAGGTGGCCATCTTCGACTTGTCGAAGAGTGGAGAGTCCTTGCCACACCAGAGATATAGGAAGTAGTCTTTGGCAAACGCCTTGAGATCGGGCTCAGTATCGGTGGTAAACGCCGCACGCACCATCATGCCGATGCGGTGGAGGAGATCCTTGCCACTATAGCGCTCGCCGTTGTAGAGCTGCACTTCCTTGAGGCTGCCGTCGCTGTTCAAGGGGATGGAAGCGTGATAGAGCAGGTTCTGGTTGCAGACGGTGTACATACAACCGTGTGACAACAGCATCTTGATGTGTTTGCGCAACTTCTCTGAGACGCGGAACGAGTGGTGCAGACGATCCATGAGGGCTTTCTCCTCAGCAGTAAGGTCGAAAGACGTCGTCTTGCTCTCAGCGTTATAAACCGTCGGAAAGTGGCACGAGCGCATCTCGTAGTCCTTGCCGTCGATGACACACACGCCACGTTCAAAGTCGATGTTCTCCAACAGGCAGCGGTCTGTCATCTGCCATTCCGGACGACGCTTGAATATCTGTGCCTCAATCTTGAACTGTATGACGCTGATAGCCTTGTGCATCTGAGCCGTCAGCCGCTGGTATTTCTCGTCCATGACATTGCCTTTCAGCAACTTAGGCATAAACTCCGTACACGGGTCGTCGTTGTACGTCTCCATCGCAAACGTGGCCAGCGGCACGAGGTTGATGCCGTAGGCCTCCTCAATAGTAGCGAGGTTGGCATAGCGCAGACTCAGCCTAAGCACGTTGCAGATGCAGGCGTCGTTGCCAGCAGCAGCACCCATCCACAGAATATCGTGGTTACCCCATTGTATGTCCCACGAGTGGTACTGTCTGAGGGTGTCGAGGATGATGTGCGCCCCAGAGCCGCGGTCGTAGATGTCGCCGAGGATGTGTAACTGGTCGATGGCCAGTCGCTGGATGACGTTACACAAGGCGCAGATGAAGTCGTCTGCGCGACCTGTCGAGATGATGGTATCGACGATAACGCTCACGTAGGCGGCCTTGTCGTTATCGTCAGTACGCTCGTGGAGCAGTTCCTCGATGATATATGCAAACTCCTCGGGCAGCGACTTGCGAACCTTGGAGCGTGTGTACTTCGACGAGACGTCGCGGCAGACAGCTACAAGGCGATGGATGGTGATGTGGTACCAGTCGTCAATATCCTCCTCAGCAGCCTTGATGAGTTCCAGCTTCTCTTCCGGATAGTAGATGAGCGTGCACAGCTCGCGGCGCTCCGACTCACGGATGTCGCCCTTGAAGAGTTCGCTCACCTTGCGACGGATGTTTCCCGAGGCGTTCTTCAGCACATGCTGGAAGGCGGCACTCTCTCCATGCAGGTCGGCCAGGAAGTGCTCGGTTCCCTTCGGCAAGTTCATGATGGCCTCAAGGTTGATGATTTCTGTGGAGGCTGCAGCGATGGTAGGAAACGAGTTCGACAACAGCTGCAAGTAGTGCATGTCACGGCTTGTCATATTTACAATTTTAGTATTTACAATTTTATATCTTCAAATTGTTCGTTATACGTTTGCTGAGTGTGCGGGTGGTGCGATCGTTGAGGGGTAATACGGGCATGAAGCCATCCGTCAGTCCCGTCTTCTCAGCCATGAGCTGCATGATGCGGCGAGCCAGTTTCAATAGCTTGTATTCGGCCAAGTCGTCTGCGAGGATGTCCTCCTGACAAGCATGTCGGCGTAGTTCGCGATCCAGTTCTACCAGATGTGCAATGCGCAGCTGGCGGTCAGCCGACAGGCGTCGCAACGTACGGAACGTAGCCATCAGACGGTCGTTCTCCGTAGCGAACTGGTTACCAATAGTCTGTTGGATGGTCTCAGCCTCCTCATAGTCGTCGGGCAGGAAATAAGGTATCTGGGTGGCGTCGATGTCGGGTGCTTCCAGTCCCATCACGCGGATGCCTCGCTGCAATGTGTCCTCGACGTGTTCCTGATGTGCAAAACAGAGTATCTTGCGCCACTCCGTCACATCGTGGGGCGCAGTCATATCGTCCAACCACCGCACGTCGCCAGTAATGCCTGCCTTCAGCAGGTTCTTCAGGGCGACACGTGTGTCGTCAGTCATCAGCGACAACGGGTTGCTATTAATGATTTTCCAATAGACGTCGTATGTCTTGCTGGCCATCTCCTCAGGCGTGATGCTATGGGTGACGACGGCGTTGCGTATCATGACCTGCCGACTGTTCCACTTCAGCTTCTGCATGCACTCCTGTTCGATGGCGCCCTGAATGATGACGGCGTAGGCCTGACGCACGATAGCCCGCTGATAGAACACGCGCTTGGGGAGTTTCTCCTGCCAGTAGTTGTCTTCCATCACCCACGGATTCAGCTGACCGTGAGGCGTCAGTACGAGACGGGCACCTTGTCGGAGTGCTGCGGCGACTATCTTTCTGGTAGAGTTGCGCCAACAGCCGTGAAGATGCACCAGGTCGTAGTGGCCACCCTCCAGCAACACCAGCGCCTGCTGGCCTTCAGTTGCCACATGGTGGACAGTACCTTGACCCATACCTGTGACCAGCATCTCAACGTGCTGGGCTATCATGGCATCGTTGTCGGAATGGAAATGGAGTATTCTCATCGGCGTATGAAGTCGTAAGGATCAGCTAAACGGTATCTCAACAGGAACGCGAGTTGTTGCCAGACGTAGCGCAACTCGAGGAAGGGGACGGTCAGAAGGGGCATGTGCTGGTCGTAGTCGGCAGCTGCCTTTCTTACCCATAGCGTTCGCAACGCCAGCGTCAGCACGAGGGCCACAAGGGCAGCGGTTAACAGCAGCCAGTTCTGCGTGACTGCCGCCCAGGCACCAGCGGCCAGTTCGGCTATATAGTTCAGGTGCAGCACCCATTGGTCAATGTTGTGCTGCAAGCGCCAAGTGAAGCCACGCTTCATGTGCTTGCGCGATTCAATATAATAGAGGTGGCTGTATGTCCACTCCTTCTTGCTCGGACGCTCCTGATGCATGCGAGCCGCAGGTTCGTTGGCAATAGCAGTACGCCCAGGGGTGGCATACTCGTTGACCGTCATGTCGTACTCGCCACGCAGGTATTTCAGGTTGTTCAGGAAGCCGTTGTTGGCCATGAAGGTGCTGCGGCGCAAAGCCAGGTTATAACCCTCATAGCGGTAGGCGGTACCCGTCAGCGCCTTCTTCAGTTGGTAACACATAGTCTGCAAGCGGTCGAAGCGCCAATAGAGCGGCGCATCCTCGTAGTCCGTATAGCCCAACACCATATCGTTGTCGCTCGTTGCCTGGCGTCCCATAGCCGTCAACCACCCGTCGCCCTCAGGACGACAGCTGATATCGGTCAGAATGAGCCATTCGTTCTTCGCCGCCTTGATGCCTAAGGTGAGTGCCAATTTGCGACGACTCAGGTAATGGCTGGAGTCAGGAATATAGGTAGTATAGAGGTTCGGGTGTGCCGCCTTCAACTGTGTCAGCACGTCGTCCGTATCGTCAGTCGAAGACTCGTCGACCACGATGACCTCATAGCCTGCAGCATACTGCTGACTGAGGAACTGCGGCAGGTTACGCTCCAGTTCGCGGGCGTTGTCGTGAGCCGTCATCACGATGGAGAACGTCGGCAGCTTTTCCTTGCCGTCGTCATCGGTCTCTGCCACCACCGGTCTGCGGAAGAATGCCGAGCACATTGGCGTCAGCAAGGCCAGCAACAGCAACACGCCTCCAGCCAATATGGTGTATAAATCTATTGTCATCATCATTTTGACTGCAAAGATAATGCAAACCGACTTAAAAACCAAAAGAATGTGCGATTTTCTTTTGTTCTTATTGTCTCACAGCCTTTGACCAGTTGTGGCGAATGGCAAGTATGTCCTGCACATTACTGAGGATGTTCATGATGCCAAAACTCATCAGCAGCGTGATGGCAGAACGTTCCTTGGGTGGCAGAGTGCGCAGGGCGAGATAGAGTTCCTGATGCTCAAAGGCATTGTCGGCTGTGGTGTTACTGATGAGCGTGCGGGCATCGTCGAGCGTATCCATCGTACGACATTTTGTTTTGACGCTGCGAAGGTAAAGAAAACGGCCGCAACAATAGTTTAGTTTCAAATTGATTTCAACAGTTTCTCTGCTAAAGGCACATACCAAGTACGGACTTCATCTGCCGTCGGAGTGTGACCACCAGGGAAATGGAACGCCTTATCGTAATGCTCCAAGAAGGTTGACTCAAAGTGCGCCAATGTGTCCTGCTCTCCAAACAAACCCCAGACATGGTCCTTGAAGTCTGGATGACAGTTGTTGAATTGAACAGCCTCCATTTCAGCAAACTCTTCAATCAAGGCTTCATCAATGACGAAGTTCTGTATGCCGTCTTTTCGAGGTGACTTGTACTGATGCTCACCAATACGCTGTTTCAGGAACTCTGTCATCTTGAAGTGAGGATTCCCAAGCAAAGCCGGAATACCTTCGACGGGAGCCACCATCTGAGCATAGAAAGAACCACAACTATTACCAATCAGGAGGTCTGGCTTCTCGCTCTTAATCAGTCCACGAATAAAGCTGACTGCCTCTTTCGGGTGCATCGGAAGGTCTGGCGTAATGACTTCTGCACGACCCTCGAAGGAATCACGCAACGCCAAGGCTGGTACACACTGACCACTGGCATAGAAACCGTGCAGGAACAGAATCTTTTTCATACTTTCTTAATGACTCCGCGAAGTTAGTCATTTTATATAAATTATCGTTATATTTCCACCGCTATTTAATGAATTTTATCCTAAAAGCTACACGTTTGACGCTGCAACGTAGGTTCGGGCTGCAATTAAACGCGAGGAACCCCATTTCTGAGACTCCTCGCAAGTCCTCTTTCGAGGCATATAGAGAGTTTCCGGAAATTACCTGCGTCCGAAGTGGCCTCTGTTACCGCGACTTGTGTTCATTGCCATGTGACGGTCTGAGCCGTGACGGTTATTGTGTGTTGCTGCGGGCTTTCCGTGATGCGGAGCCGGAGCTGGTGCATGGCGATGCACTGGAGGTGCAGGATGATGCACAGCGGGCTTCGGCATGTGACGTCCGGCGTAGAAGCGA
>JAEEVT010000023.1 GCA_016291005.1 Prevotella sp.
CTTCCGCACGCGTCAGACCGTCCTTCGAGTCGAGGATCATCTGCAGGATGCCGAACTTCACCTACAGTCGTGAAGCCTGGAACACCACTGGTCCCCAGGCGATGAACTCTGCCAGCCTCTGGGCCTCACGGGCCGACAGCTGGTCTTTGGTATATGCCTTCTTCAAGGCAGGTGATAAATTCATATAAATAGATTGGAATAATTAAACCACTGATAGGGATACTTGTCGAGCAGCCGCTCGATCTCTGCCGTATAGGCATCGGCAATCTGCTGACGCTGCTGCGCCTTGGGCAGACTGCGGTCGTAAGGCAGCGGCGTGAAGTAGGCCGTATACGAGCCGTCCTTCTCCTTCATCGCACTGGCCATGATCACGTCGATACCGCGCGTCGTTGCCAGCGAGAAAGGCCCTTTGGCCAGATTCACCTGAAAGCCGTGGATGGTAGAAACCACAACCTTGTTGATATTCATGAACCGGTCGGCAAAGGCACTCAGGATCTCTCCCCTGTCGAGCGCCTCCACGATATCCTCACTGTGCGAGCCCTCCACACCCACGGGAATCATCCGGATGTTCATATCACCGAACGAGGCCTTGCGGTAACTCATCAGCGAAGCTTTCTCACCACCATACACCAGTACGTTACAGGGCTTGCTCACATGGAGCGTATAACCCAGAATCTCACTGCAGCCGATGTGGGCACTCAACTGGATGAAAGCCTCGGGCTGTGCCAGCAGCGCGTCGTAGGTATCCTTGCCCTGATAAGCCATCTTAAACTTATGCCCGGCATACATCGCAAACTTGTCGATCACCGTCTGTCCGAACAGACAATGGTTCCTGTACGTTGCCCACCACGCCTTCAGGCAGCCATACTTCCGCCTCAGGTGGTAGTAACGATAGGTCAGGCGCGCCCCGGGACTGAAAATCAGCGTAAAGGGAATCACGCAGATGGACATGAAGCAGTAGAACACGCGGATATTCAGAATCTTCAGACCCTGAATCAGCGTGCTATACAACCACTGGTTACCGTAAGTTTTGCCGTCTGTACGATGATTAGCCATTTATCTTCAGTTATGAACCTCTGGGGCGTATTCTACCGACACCCCTCTTTCGTCAAATAACGCTTCGGGGGAGGTGCCAGGTGTAAGCCCAGCACAAGGAGGAATCGTCTCGCCTCTTCGAGTTTTCACATTAGACAATGTGCTCATATCAGTTCCTGATATGCCCATATAAATATGGGGAATATCGAGAATCGGGCGCAAAATTACAACTTTTTATCGATATAAACGAATTTTAGAACAGAAAAGATTGAAAAATCGGTTTTTTCCTATTCATATGACGTTGATTTCCCACTTCATCTCGTTGGCTGCATAGAGCCCACCTAAGCGTTCTTTGTAGTTGTTTTGTTAACTTTTTTTGTTATCAAAGAAGATATCGGAACGAGTAGTGTAGGAGGTCATGCAGGGCCATAGTCCCTATGCTGGCCGAAGTTGTTTCGGGTTATGTGTATGATGATGGTTTAACCTATAAGTATGATACAGATACACATACGGCCATTTTGACAGGAAAATCGAGTATTTCTGCGTTGAAGGTAGAAATTCCTGCTTCTATTATGGATGAAAATGTTGAATATGCTGTCACAGGCATAGGTTACGCTGCGTTAAAAGACAATCAAAGTATTGAACATGTGGTGATTCCATAAGGGATTACTACAATTGGAGCTAGTGCTTTTATGAATTGTACTAAAATTTAGCTACTTGGACTATCTTCCACGATTACATTTATTGGTGAAAAAGCTTTTGATGGTTGTAGTTCTTAGGATCATCTAAGCTGCAAAATTGTGAATCCTAATTCCCTTAATTCATCAATTTTCTCCAATAACAAATTGATGACTCTGCTAACCGTTGTTATTTGCCGATTCCGATTAATATGACCGCAGCAGGTGCTCGTGGTGAAGATGGCTTATCGATGGACGTTGATCTTGCACGCTTTAATTTTCATAAATCTGATGACGTGATAGCTATCCAAGTATTCAAGAATGCTGGAGGTACGACAGGTGTCGAGGAGAGCTATCGACATGATATTCAAGAAAACGAGCAGGATGTCTACTACAATTTGAATGGCCAGCGGGTAGAGAATCCTGGCAATGGTCTGTATATCAAGAATGGCAGGAAAGTGTTGATCAAATAGCTTTGCTGCACAGGAATCCCGTAATGAATATGGCTGTCGTTCCAAGAACGATGGCCATATAATTATGTAGGTGGATGCCTGGAAGGTTAAGGGTAGACGACAAGGAAATCCAGGCAATGACAGCCACGCCGCAGAGACAACCGATCAGGGCCGGGATACGACCAATCTTGCTGGGAATGATGCCAAGGAGGAAGAGTCCAAGCATACCACCGGAGAAAATGCTGGAGAGCGTCCACCAGACATCGATAATGCTTACCACGCTCAACATGGCGATGGCCACGATACAGCCTAAAAGACCGATAACGATGCAGGAAGTGCGCAGGAATATGACCTGACGGCGTTCACTGGCTTGAGGGAAGAAAGGATTATGATAATCGGTGAGAAGGACGGTAGCAGCCGATGTGACACTCGTAGAGACGGTGCTCATGCCTGCCGCAAAGATGGAGGCAATGAGTAATCCACGTAGTCCGACGGGCAGTTCATGAACAATAAAGAAGGGAAACACGTAGTCGGGCTTGGCCGTGATCTCTGCGGGTAACAGTTGGGGGCTGGCGGTATAATAGCTGTATAGAGCCGTACCAATCAGAAAGAATATGGCAGAGACAGGTATGAAGAGCCAACCGCCGAATAAAGCAGAGAAACGGGCATCGCGGTCGGTCTTGGCAGTATGATAGCGCTGGACGTAGTTCTGGTCGATACCGTAGTTCTGGAGGTTGATGAAAATGCCGTAGATGAGGCAAACCCAGAACGTGCTGCTCGTTAGGTCGGCAGAGAATTCTCCGAGTGAGAATTTGTTGCCTTGCGGTGAGTGTATGGCGAGATCGAAGAGCTGTGACGGCCCTCCTGGCATGCGCCAGGCAAGCAGGCACAAACAGAGCAGGGCTCCTCCAATCAGCAGGAACCCATAGACGGCATCGGTCCAGATAACGGCGCGGATGCCACCAAGGACGGAGAAAACGATGACGGCCAGGGAAGTGACGATGATGACGAGATGAATGTCCCATCCCATCAGGATATACATCGGCACGGCCAGCAGGTAGAGGATGCTGCCCATACGGGCTATCTGTGTCAAGAGATAGCAGGCAGAGGCATAGAGACGGGCCCAGCGTCCGAAGCGCTCTTCAAGGAAAGTGTAGGCTGAGGCACTGCCGTGTCGACGGTAGAAAGGCACAAACCAACGGGCTGCCGCCCAACTGGCGATAGGAATGGAGAGTGAAAAGACAAAGGCATTCCAGTCGGCTGCAAAGGCTTTGCCTGGGTAGCCGATATAACTGATACTCGACACGTAGGTGGCAAAGATGCTCATGCCAACAATCCATCCTGGCAACGACTGACTGGCTTTGACGAAGTCGTTGGCAGTGGCTCCCCGGCGATAGAAGGTGCAGCCAAAGAGTACCACGCCCAAAGTGAAGAACAGGAAGATGCCGAAGTCGAGAGCCTGCATACCTATAGTGATAACATGTTATATTCCTTTGTCTGAGGAACGAATTTTGGACTGAAAAGGTCGCGTTCGGCCTGATACACCTTGGTCTTGATGCCCGCAAGCCGAAACAGCAGATGGCACAGATTGTCGGTCGTGAACGCACGGTCGATGCATTTGCCGATTGTTTCCCATTCAGCCTGATGGGATAGCTTCCATTTGTCGGAGCACCAGACAATGAAGGGAATCTCTATCTGATACTTGATGAGATCAGGGGTAATCTGATCGGTTGCAAGAAGCTTGCGGCCATATAAGTCACGGTAGTCGTAGACTTCCTCGCCATGGTCTGGGAAGTAAATGAGCAGGGCATTGGTTTCCCTCACCATTTCCATGATCTGACGGATGACGGCATCGTTGTAGCGGGTGGCATTGGCATATTCGGCAATGCGCTGGCGGCGTTCGTCATCCAGGTAAGCCGCCTTTTCTTTGACATCTTTGGCGGAGAAAACCTCATATTCTGCCTCATGGGGATATTGTGAACTGGCGAGGAAGTGCTGGCCGCCGAGGTGGAAGATGATGAGGTTGCGGTTGCCGCGTCGTGCCTTGGTCTTGTTATCAAAGTCGGTGATGAGGCCTCCGTCGTATGGAGCACCGTTCTCATTGATGGCGGTATAGGAGAGTTCCTGAATTCGCTCATTGAAGAGTACCGAGTTGAGTGTAAAGGCCCAGGCTGCATCAGGATCCCATTTATACTGGTTGTCCCACAGCCATACGTCGAAGCCTGCCTTTCGGAAGATGGCGGGGAAGTAGGGGAAATCCGACCATAGCTCCTGTTCGTGGACGTTGTTGCAGCAGAGTACGTTTTTCAGTACGATGCTGGTCATGTTGTGGGGAGCTTTTACGCGGTTGAAAGCATAGAGATTGCCTTTGTCGCGCTCTTCACATTGCGATGGTGTAGTGTTAAGATAGTATCCATAGAGCGCAGAACGGTATTTGTTATACGACTCCCCAATGACAACAATGATGTTGAGAGAATCTGCCAGTTCGCAGCTGACATCATCCAGAACGGCTTCAGTGGCACTGATCATGTGGTTGAGATCTTGTCCTGACATGTGGATGGCATCGAGCGAGTAGCAGAGGTTAGGAACGGCCATGCCTTTGCGGAAAGGAATATCCATCAGCCAGCGTTCGGCTTCGAAAGTGTTGTTACAGAGAGCCAGTCGGCAGTATCTAACCACGGCTGCAGCTCCTCCTACGGTTCCCAACAGTAGGATTGGCAACAAAATCCAGCGGATGATGGGCTTGGACAGCTTTCTGGCTATCCGTGAACGGAATATCTCGCCGAAGACGGTAATCAGAAGAAAAACGGTGACAACAGCGATGGTCTTGTACATCGGCGGTGTCATGAAATAGGTTTTGAAGAAACCGGAGATCTCCTTGCCGTTGGTCTCGAAGAACAGCATGAGGATTTTTGGGGATACGTCGGTGCTATAGGCCAGTCTCAGGTAACAGTTGACAGCATAGATGGTGAACAGTACCACGTAGAATAGCACCTTGAGACGTATTTTGCGCAGCCAGAGGGAACAGAGGCAGATGAGATAAGCCATCATGATCATCTCACCATAGGCAAGGAGTAGTCCGAGGGCGTCGTTCTCATGGAAGTGATATTGGTGGAAGGCAACGTCAAAGCCGCCTAACAACAGGATGGAGATGAGGAAGAGTGGGGCATTCTCAAGTATGGGGCGCAGTATCTGTCTCATCATCATAGGGATTATTGAACGTTCCACATGTCGTACGACTTCGTCTGGGGCTGGAAATCCGGACTGAACAAGTCGCGTGACGGTTGATAGTCTTTTGTCGTGACACCTCCGAGATGGAACATCAGATGGCACACGTTATCGATGGTGAACGCACGGTCGACGGCCTGGCCGATGACGTGCCACTCTGTATCATGTTGCTGTTTCCATTTGTCGGAACACCAGACGATGAAGGGAATCTCAATTTGATACTTGACGAGTTCTGGCGTGATCTCTGCCTCCTCCAACAGGGAACGGCCTAAGAAGTCTCGGTAGTCGTAGACTTCCTCGCCATGGTCGGAGAAATAGATGAGGACGGCATTGGTGTTTTTGACAAGTTCGGTGATCTGTCTGATGACTCCGTCGTTATATCGGATAGCATTGTCATATTCGGCGATGCGCTGGCGGCTCTCGTCATTGAGGTAAGATGACGGGTTCTTGATGTCTTTGGAGGTAAATACTTGATTCTCAGGTGTTGGCGGATACTGTGCGCTGGCAGGCCTGTGCTGGCCGTTCAAATGGAAGATGATGAGGTTATGGCTGCCGAGTTGGGAGCCTTTTTTCTGTTGGAAGTCAGAGATAAGTCCGTCGTCGTAAGTGGCGCATTCTTCGTTATAGGCGGTGTATGACAGCTGTTCCAACTGCTTATTGAAAAGTACGGAGTTGAGCGTAAAGTTAATGGCCATGTTGGGATTGGTCTGGTATTGATTATCCCACAGCCAGACATCGTAGCCGGCTTTCTTGAAGATGGCAGGAAAGAAAGCGTAGTCGTGCCATCGCTCACCCTCATGGACATTATTGCAGCAAAACATGTTCTTCAGTACGATGCTGGTCATGTTGTGAGGTGCTTTGACATTAGTGAACACATAGAGGTTCCCTCTTTCGCGCTCCTCGCACTGGAAAGGAGTGGTGTCGAGGTCGTATCCATAGAGCGAGGCATGGTATTTGTTGAAAGACTCGCCGATGACTAGTACGATATTCAGGGAATCACTCTCTACTGGCTTGACGGAGGCCAGACTTTCCTTCGTTGCATCAATCATGAAGTAGAGGTCTTGTCCTGCCAAATGGATGGCCATCATTGAATAGCAGAAGTTAGGTACCGGCATCACCTTATAGTATAGATGGTCGCTTTTCCAGCACTCGGCATCGTAGGCTTTCTCGCACCTTGTAAGATCCCAATAGCGTTTGATGACGCCGAAACCGCCAATCACACCCAGAAGGATGACGGCTGCTATGATCCAGGTGACCACGGGCCGGGTTGCGAATCTTGTAATCCGTTTATTGAGGCATTCGCCGATAATTGTCAACGTGATCAGGAATCCCACAATGGCAACTGACTTGAACATGGCCGGCGTAGTCAGGTAGGTCTCGAAGAATCCTGTCGCTTCCTTGCTGTTGGTCTCAAGGAGCAGGAGCAGAATGTTGGGAGTGATGTAGGCGCTATAAGCATAGAGCAGATAGCAGCTGAGCCCGTAAAGCATGAAGAGCACCACGTAGAATATTACCTTCAGATAGATCTTCCGCAACAGATAGGAAATAACGCAAATGACATAGGCCATGAAGATGATCTCCAGATAGGCAGTCGTGATGCCGATAGCCGTATTCTCATGAAAAAGGTGTTGCTGGTAGCCAACATCGAATCCTCCCAACAGCAGAAAGGAGATGATGAACAGAGTGAGATTGTGGGTAACGGGTTGTAGTAGTTGTTTCATCATTTCTTGATATTTGGCAGTTGAAGTCCGTAGCTCCTCCTGCGATTGACATAGTACATGGCAACAGCTGTCAATGCGGCACCGAGGGCAGTGAAGCCGAAGATGAGCATCGATGTGGTGTAACTTGGGTCGGTCTCATTGGCACGACCTACAAACATGGGGATGATGGCACGTCCGAAGTTCTGGATGAAAAAGATCATCGAGTAGGCAGTGCCAAGACACTTCAGCGGGATAATCTTGGGAACGCATGGCCAGAGGGCAGCGGGAGCCAGTGAGTAGCCGATGCTGAGGATCACCATCAGGGTGATGGCGACAGCACTGCTGTGCATGGGTAGGGAGAATCCGAAGTGGACGGCCGTAAGCATCAGGGCACCGGTAATGACCAGTGTTACGCCTTTTCCGTAGCGGTCATAGACAAGCCCGAAGAGCGGGGTCATCAGAATGGTTCCGAAGGGGGCTATCGATGAGAAGAAACCTGCAAGATCGGGATCGACACCGTATTTCATCACCATGAGTTTGGTGGAGAACTTCAGGAATGGCGAGACAGCCGAGTAGAACAGCACACAGAATAGCGTGATGAGCCAGAATCCTGGATTGCGGAGAGTGACACCAATGTCGGCGAGACGGAATTCGTCATCGGAGGATTCGGAGGATATCCTGGAATCTTTGGGATTCATGGAATCAATAGCATCCAGACGGCGGTCCATCACACAGAAGACAAGGAAAGCCAGCAGGCCGATTATCAGGAAGGATAGTGCCACCAGCAAGGGGGTGCTGAGAGTGAAGTGACGGGCGATGGGAGCAGAGATGCTCAAGGCAGCCGCGGTGCCAAGACGTGCCATCGCCAACTGGATACCCATCGCCAATGCGAGTTCATGGCCTGTAAACCAGCGTACCATCGCCTTTGAGACAGTAATACCTGTCATCTCATAACCCACGCCGAAGATAGCGAAGCCCAAACTGGCTCTGGCGACAGTCCCAGGCATATCGATGTCAAACAGCGGGATATGAATCATGTTGTAGTCGTGGGTGATGGCCAGCAGTTTGATCAGGGTCCCAATGACCATTAGTGAACAGGCAAGAACTCCTGTAAAGCGTATGCCCATCTTGTCGAGGATCAACCCTGAGAAGAAGAGCATGAGCAGGAAAACATTAATAAAGCTTCCCGCACCTGAGAAGAAACCATAATCGGATGGCGTCCATCCCAATCCTCCTTGACTGCGAGGCATCTCCAGCAATGTCTCGAGCGGCGACATCACATCGTTGACGAAGTAACCCATCATCATGGCCGTAGCCACGATGAAGAGTACTGTCCATCTTGCGAGGGGTGAGTCGTTGAGCCGTTGTCGGATTACCTCAGCCACGTGCTTTTACCTTTTACTTTTTCTTTACGGGATCACAGGTGAGCCCGCAGCCGAGTTTCTTGAAGATCTTGCGGTCAACCTCGGATAGCATGACTGTCGTATGAACCTGACAGTCACGTAACTTTGGCAGTTGTTCAAGCGCCATGCGGCAGTTCTCGTCATTCTTTGAGAGAACGGAGAGTGTAACGAGCACCTCGTCGGTATGCAGACGGGGATTCTTGCCGCCTAAGTATTCTATTTTCGTCTTCTGGATGGGCTCGATCATGCTTTGGGGAATGAGCTTGGCCTCATGGTCGATGCCTGCCAGATACTTGGTGACATTCAGCAGCAGGGCAGCACTTGGACCCAGCAATGGAGTCGATTTGGCCGTGATGATTGTGCCGTCCTCGAGTTCCATGGCTGCTGCCTGATGGCCGCTTTGGATCTTTCTCTCATAGGCGGCAACGGTCACCTTGCGGAAAGCGGTGGAGATCTTTGCCTGGTTGAAGAGCATCCGGATTTTGTTTACCTCGCTCTCATTGTCGGCACCGTCGGCCATTTTGTTCGTTGCGGCATAGAAACGGCGGATGATCTCGTTGCGGCTCGCATCGCAGCAGACCTCGTCGTCGCAGATGCAGAAGCCCACCATGTTTACACCCATATCTGTGGGCGACTTATAGGGGTTGTCACCGTAGATGCCCTCGAAGAGTGCGTTGAGGACAGGGAAGATTTCGACGTCGCGGTTATAGTTGACAGCGGTCTTTCCGTATGCCTCCAGATGGAACGGGTCGATCATATTGACATCGTTCAGATCGGCTGTAGCAGCTTCGTATGCGATGTTCACAGGATGTTTCAACGGCAGGTTCCACACGGGGAAGGTCTCAAACTTAGCATAGCCGGCGCGGATACCGCGCTTGTTCTCATTGTAGAGCTGTGAGAGACAGGTGGCCATCTTGCCGCTTCCAGGACCGGGAGCCGTTACGATGACCAGCGGGCGACTGGTTACTACGTAGTCGTTCTTGCCGAAACCTTCGTCGCTGGCGATGAGATCCACATTGTGGGGATAACCGTCGATAGGATAATGGAAATACGACTTAATACCCTCGCGCTCCAGACGATGCCGGAACTGGTCGGCAGCGTGCTGACCGTTGTAATGGGTAATGACGACGCTACCCACCATGAAGTCGCGTCGCATGAATTCGTCACGCAGACGGAGTACATCCTCGTCGTAAGTGATACCGAGGTCGGCACGGATCTTGTTCTTCTCGATGTCCTCAGCGCTGACCACGATGACAATCTCGATACTGTCGCGCAATTGGGCGAGCATCCGGAGTTTTGAGTCTGGTTTAAAACCTGGCAGCACGCGGGAAGCATGATGGTCGTCGAAGAGTTTGCCACCTAGCTCCATGTAGAGCTTGCCGTCGAACTGGGCGATGCGCTCGCGGATGTGTTCGCTTTGTATCTTGAGGTATTTCTCGTTGTCGAATCCTATTTTCATGAGTCTGTGTTTGGGAGAATTGGTTACTCTTGTATGTTGGGCAGTTCGAGGCCGATGCCTTTTTTCTTGTCAACGACCTTCAGTACGAAGCCGAGGATAAGGGCGGCCACACCGAGACAAGCGAGCATCACCAGCGGAGCCGTATAGTCGAACTTCGTCGGATCGGTCACGCCTGGGTTCGTGGCGTCAAGCACCTTGCCAATGAGCAGTGGGAAAAGCCAGAGACCGATGTTCTGAATCCAGAAAATCAGTGCGTAGGCCGAGCCTATCACTTTGGCATCCACCAGCTTAGGCACTGAGGGCCAGAGGGATGCGGGTACCAGCGAGAACGACGCACCGAGTACGAGAATCGTCGTGTAGGCGATGATGATGCCGCCAACGGGACTATCCTTGAAGGCTGGCAGTACGAAGGCGAACGTCAGGTGGCAGGCTATCAGCAGGATTGAACCCAGCACCAACATCGAGGCGGCTTTGCCGTGGTGGTCGAGATAGGAACCGAGGATCGGCGTGATCAGCACGGCCAGCAGCGGGAACACGGCGAAGATCGACTCTGCTGACTGACGCATGTAGCCCATATAGCAGTAGGTGATGAGTGCCACAATCGAAAGTCCGAGCAGACCGTACTTCAGGTTGGCCTTCTTCTGGAAGTTTGAGGCAAAGCCGGCAGCTGCCACGATGAGCATGATGACGTACTGCACGATGGTGACACTCGACGAGGCCCAGAACGAATCAGCATCGGGAGTCGTCAGCGTCAGGTTACACTGCAGCATGTTGACGGCATACTTCTGGAAGGGGAAGATGGCCGAATAGTAAAGTACGCAGAGCAGGGCAACAATCCAGAAACCGCTGTCGCTGAGGATGGTGCCGATATCGCTGACCTTAAACGGATCGTCCTTTTCCTCAGCCTCGCCAGTCTGCGAGTCGAGCTTCTGATCCATGAAGAAATAGACAATCGTCATGATGAGTGCGATGCACATCAGCACCACGCCGAAGGCCACCGAGCGGGTGACGGAAATCTGACCGCCCAGTCGGGCGAAGAAGGGCGAGAAAATCATGCAGGTGGCGACACCCAGACGGGCCAGTGCCATCTCAGAACCCATCGCCAGCGCCATCTCACGGCCTTTGAACCACTTTACGATTCCCCTCGACACCGTGATACCGGCCATCTCACAGCCGCAGCCGAAAATCATGAAGCCGCAGGCAGCGAACTTAGCCGAGGCGGGCATGCCGGCATAGAAAGGCGAGACGCCTAACTCATCGAATACGGGGATGTAGTTCAGGTTGTCAGTAAACCAACGCTCCAGGCCACTACCCATGAAACTCTCGCTGACGGCATACCACTTGATGACAGCACCTACCAGCATGACTGCTGCTGATAATACTGCCGTGAAGCGCACACCCATCTTATCGAGGATGATGCCAGCAAAGATCAGGAAGAATACGAAGACGTTAAGAAACACCTCTGAGCCCTGCATGGTGCCGAAGGCCGTTGAGTCCCAGCCTCGCGTCTCCTGCATCAGGTCCTTGATGGGTGAAAGAATGTCCATGAAAATGTAGCTGCAGAACATGGCCAGTGCCAGAAGCAGCAGCGCAGTCCAGCGCATTCCGGCACTGTCGCGCAAAGTTTTTTGAATTGCTTGTGTCATTTGTATTTACAATTTAAATATTTACAATTTACAATTTGATGAATTACTTCAGCCAACGATCAAGCCAGCCGAAGAAGGTGCGCTGCCAGAGAATGCCGTTCTGAGGCTTCAGCACCCAGTGGTTCTCGTCAGGGAAAACTAGGAACTCAGCAGGAATCCCCTTCATACGGGCAGCATTAAAGGCTGCCATGCCCTGTGTATAGTTGATGCGGTAGTCCTTCTCGCCGTGAATGCAGAGAATGGGCGTGTCCCACTTCTCTACCATCTTGTGGGGAGATTCGTGATAGGTCGTCTTAGCACGAGGCATTTGCGGACGATGCCAGTAGGCCTCATCGTACTCCCAGTTTGAGAACCAGTTCTCCTCGGTTTCCAAATACATGGCAGCGAGGTTGAAAGCACCGTCGTGGGCAATGAAAGCCTTGAAGCGCTTCTCGTGGATGCCTGCCAGGTAATAGACAGAGAATCCACCAAACGAGGCACCAACGGCTCCTAAGCGTTCACGGTCGACGAAAGGTAACGAGTCGGCAGCAAAGTCGATGGCGCTAAGGTAGTCCTTCATGCACTGGCCAGTCCAGTCGCCGCTAACTTCTTCTTTCCACTCCTGACCAAAGCCAGGCAGGCCATGACGGTTTGGAGCTACGACGACGTAGCCGTTGGCAGCCATGATGAAGAAATTCCAGCGATAGCTCCAGAACTGGCTGACGGGACTCTGCGGTCCACCTTCGCAGAAGAGTAGGGTGGGGTATTTCTTTGTCTCATCGAAGTTCGGCGGCAGGATAATCCATGTCAGCATGTCCTTGCCATCGGTCGTCTTCACCCAGCGCTGCTGCACCTGAGGCTTGTCCAACTGATCGAGGATGTGCTTGTTCTCATGGGTCAGTTGGGTGATGGTTGTCTTTTCGGGCTTCTTGAAATTGGGCGTGACGATGTAGAGGTCGGCAGGAGTCTGGAAACTATGACGCTCCATCAGCAGCTGCTTGCCATTGTTCATCAGACTCAGCGATCCGAAGTCTGCCCAGTCGTTGGTAATCTGCTTCAGTTCACCCTTCCAGTTGACGGCATAGAGATTTTCCGTGGCGTGCCATACACTAATGAAATAAAGCATGGCGTCCTTGCCGTCGCTCCAGCAGAAGGCATCGACATCGCTCTTCCAGTCGATGTATTTCTTCTCGCCATTCTCCATGTTGTAGATACAAAGGCGGTTGAGGTCGGCTTCGTAGCCGTCACGCTCCATCGAGAGCCAGGCAACATACTTGCCGTCGGGCGAGAACTGCGGATTCTGATCATAGCCGACGTTGTTCTTCAGGTTCTCCTTGGCATTGACGGGCTGAATGGCCAGTGTGCGCGTTGGATCATTCTTAGGGGCAACATAGTCAGCTGGCTTACAAAGGTTGCGAGTCTCGCGCGTACCTATATTATATAAGTAGATATCTGAGTCGGTAGAGATGCTGTACTCCAGTCCTGTCTTCTTGCGGCAGGTGTAGGCAATACTTTTCGAGTCAGGACTCCATGCCAACTGTTCGATGCCACCAAAGGGTTCCATAGGGCACTCGAATGGTTCACCGTCGAGGATGTCAACGCCGTCGGTGGCAATGGCAAAGCCTTCACCTACAGAGAAGACAAACGGGTGTTGGATGCTTTCCACGTAGTGATCCCAGTGACGGTACATGAGATCAGTGACGCGGCGGCCAGTAGCCTTAGGCAGGTCAGAAGGATTCTCCTTGATAATCTCGTGGAATGGAATACTCTTCAAGATCATGACATGCTGGCGGTCGGGCGAAAACTTGAAACCTTCCACCTGTCCGTCAGTCTTGCTGAGCTGGTGACGGTTAGTGCCATCGGCTTTCATCGCCCAGATCTCACCACCACAGGCGAAGGCGATAGTCTCGTTGTCTATCCATGTGGGGTCGGACTCACTCTTCTGACTGGTTGACAGCTGGCGGTTGTTGGCGCCGTCGCTGTTCATCACGCAGATGACCTGACGGCTCTTGTTTGCCTTCACGCTATAGTAGCCCACCTGGTAAACCACCTGTTTGCCGTCGGGCGAAGCTTCGGCAGTACTGATGCGCCCCATAGCCCAAAGGGCTTCGGGCGTCATCAAGCGGCTGGCGAGTTTGATGTTGTTTTTTCCAATTGTCACGTTTTCTTGTGCTTTGAGTGTGGCGGGCAATAGTATCATTGCCAAAGCCACGAGTGTTAGTAATCGTTTCATATCTATGTTATTATTGTCTTCTTCGAAATTCGGCGCAAGTAATTGCTGTGGCGATGGCCACGTTCAGACTTTCTGCCGTGCTACCTTCCTTGTGATAGTTAGGAATGAGCAGGCGATGGGTGACATAGTGTCGTACAGTTTGCGAAATGCCATTACCCTCATTGCCCATGACGATGATGCCTTCTGTTGAGAGTGACTGATTATAGAGGTTCTGTCCATCGAGTAGGGTACCGTAGATTGGACACTTGGCATGTGACAGTAACTCTGTCAGGTCACAATAGATAATATGTACGTGTGCAAGACTACCCATCGTGGCCTGTACCACTTTGGGATTGTAGACGTCAGCCGTGTCTTGGGAACAGTAAATGGTGTCGATGCCGAACCAGTCAGCTATGCGAATGATAGTCCCCACGTTGCCAGGGTCTTGCACACCGTCGAGGGCGAGACTGAGGGAAGACGGCTGACGAACCATGTCATCAGGGCTTGGTATATGGAATACGGCCAATACTTCCTGCGGATGCTGAAGGAAGCTGATACGTTGCAGCTCCTCTTCGGTAATGAGCTGAGCATCATCAGAACGAGGTATTGTCGAGAAGATGCTGTGAACCGTGTATCCAGCCTGCAGCAGGTCTCCAACCACCTTGGGACCTTCTGCCACAAAGAGGTTTTCGCGCTTTCGGTTTTTCTTCAGTTCCAGCGAACGGACAAACTTTATCTGATTCTTGCTAATCATACTCTTCATTTTCGGATAAGTTGTGAGCCTGTCAGACCTCCTCCTGTCATTTGAACGGCATAAACGCCGGCCGGCAGGTTTGGTAAAGGATATGTATAACAGGTATTCCCAGCAGGTATCGTGGTCTTTACCAATTGGACTCCTGCCGTAGAATAAAGACTGAGCGTCAGCGGTGTAGCAGAGGCGTGAGGCAGAGACAACTGTAATTGTCCCCCATCGACTCTAATTTGTACATCTGTCAATTGGTGCTGACTAAGTTCCTTGATGCCCGTCAACCCCAGGATATCCAGCAGTCCCCGATAGGCATCTATCTCTCCATAGCCATAGTCGTTGTTGGGGTAGGGGAGTGTTGTGTCAGGCAGTCTGCATGTGCGCTGGAAGATACCCATGATGTCTTCACGAGTCAACTGCGGATTAGCCTGCAACCAAAGGGCAATAGTTCCTGCCACGACAGGCGTCGACATGGATGTTCCTATATTCGCCCCCCAGACGTATGTGCGACCATTCGTGTCAAAATGACTAACGTCCCAATATGTCGAACTTGGATTTTCTTCCAAGTAATAACTGCTTAGCGAAGAAATGATGTTCATACCTGGTGCGGTAACATCAGGTTTCGTATGACCGCTGATCGTAGGACCTCGGGAGGAAAAGAAAGATACTTTCCCTATTTCATCGTTGAACGTTTTCCTCTCGTTTCCATCAATATTGGTGAAACTGAGCCTGTGGGTAGTAGAACCTACACAGATGGCTGCTTCGAAACATCCAGGTGCCAAGATGTTACAACCATCTGTAGCTGCCTGCCAGCGCATGTCGATAGTGTGATTAGCCAATGCGCTGATGCTACTGCCGAGTAACTCTGACTGGCAGTCAGCTCCCTCCATGGCGATGGCAATGAAACCTATCTTATCTATGATGGTGTCTGCCGAGAGTTCTAATTGATAGATGATATGTTCGGAGAATTGTGAAGGGTAGCGGCTAATGGCCACAGCACAAGAATTTTCGCCTATGTGCAATGTGTCGGAATGTGATTCGTCTGGCCACTCAGCATCGCTGTCGAAGTGTAACTCATGGACCTGTTGGAAATCGTCTTTACGATAGCCATAAAGGCTGATAGTCAGAGGGCCATCGGTCTTGATAGAATAGGAGGTTTGTTTGCGGAAGCTTCTGACAAAGGCGCCTGCTGCGGCTTCGCCTCGTGGTTTGACAGCACGGGTGAGTTCTATATTCTCGTTGCCTGCCGAAACAACAAGTATGCGCCCAGGGCCAGTTAAGCCTTTCAGGAACTTGGCATATAACAGGTCGTCCTCGTCGAAGTATGGGGGATAGCCTTCGCTGAAGGAGGCGACACAGGGTTTGCCCTGCTCTTCGGCATAGTCGAAAAGGTATTTAAACCCTAAAGCATCGGTTGCTGAAGTATATTTATAGATGTCTTTCTTATCAATGAAGACAGTATCCTCGCTGACGGCGTTAGCTACCAGACACAATTCGCTGCCGTAAGCCACCCCACGGTATGGAGAGTCATAGCCGCTGCCAGCAGCAATGCCTGTTGTGTGGGTGCCATGGTTTTGCTCATGTCCATCGACACTGCAACCTTGTGCAAGAATCTCCGTTGCTCCACGCCACTCGCGGCCTACGGGAAAGGGACTATCAATGGTGTCTGTGGAAAGCTGATCCCAGAACGCATTGATACGGTAATTGCTTAATGATGCGTTATCGTAGAATGTCGGATGAGTGAGGTCTATACCAACATCCATCACTCCTACGACGACCCCAGCACCTGTAAATGCCTGATGCTGGTCAGTCGGATTATAGGCTGGCAGGATGTTAACTATGCGTGGCACCGTGTCCATTGTCGTGTGTGCCATTTCGTTGGCTTCAACACGCAATACTGTTGCCTCGGCAGTTAACGCCTCGACCTGGTTAAGTGGGATGGTGACGATGGCAATATCGTTAACTTGTGCGTATTTACGACAACCGTATTTCAGCAATACATCGTCGTTGATAGTCTCGCTCATCTGAACAAATATCGTAGTCAGTACATCTTCATTGTCAGCAACCCTATGCGACTTCTGGTGCTGCCGGTGGACAGCATGTCTGAGCCAAGGTGACATTTTACTGCCAACGGATGGCTGTGCACTTCCAGAGAGTGCAAAGGAAAAGAGTAGGACTATGATGGTGACTTGTTTCATAACTGGTCAGATGAGTCATGAACTAATCATTAATATAAGAAACCTAATAGCCAAAGGGGTATCTGGTTGTCTTTGCCTATTTCCGTATTATAGCGGGCATAAATGGTATCAGGTGTATACCTTATTTTATTTCTTGCGGTGGCGTCGCAGATGCGGAACTTCAAACGTCCGTCTACCAAATACGTCTGATCGCGTCCCGACTGATTGATCTTATGGTCTTTCCACATGGAGTTGACAAAGAAAGTCTCCATAGCCGTTTGCTTGTCGACATGGATAGGGTAGATGGCGTAGAGTAGGTTGGAGTTGTGAAGCATCACCTTGGACGGTTTCTTGGGAAAGCTCTCGCCAACAGGATAAATCATGTTTAGGAGACGAGCGTCAGTCAGGTATTTGATGTAGTTCATCACCGTGGCACGACTGGTTTCTATGCTCTCAGACAATTTACTGACGTTGGGCGCCTTGGGACCTTCCTCAGCCAGTTGGTAGAACAACTTCTTGATTTTTGTAAGGTATTTCAGCTCAATCTGTTTAATGAGCAAAATATCCACCTCAGTCATCATATTCATCGTCTTGAGCAGGTTTTCAGAGTAGTTGCGATGCTCTTGGAAGAAGGGATAGAAACCGTGGTGAATGTAATCCTGGAAGTATCTGTTTGGCGACACTTTAGGCAAAATCTGTTTAATGATGCGCTCGTGGTCAGAAAGAATCTCTTCTAAAGAATAAGAGCGGAAGTTGTTTTCTGTCAGTAGGTTGATAAATTCTCTAAAGGAAAATCCACGTAAGTTGTATGACTTGACGATGCCGTTCAGCTCTGGATTCTCATCCTTCAGGCGCATCACGCTCGAGCCAGTAAAGACAATTTTCAGCTGGGGATAAAGGTCGTAACATTTACGCAATTCGGAACTCCAGTTAGGTTGTTTGAATACCTGGTCGATAAGCAATACACGTCCGCCTTTCTTGCAGAACTCTCCAGCAAAACTTGAAATACCACGCCCTTGGAAGTAAAAGTTGTTCATATTGACATACAGGCAATACTTTTCCTGGGGGTCGAAGTTTTCCTTAGCGTATTGCAACAGAAATGTAGTCTTGCCGACGCCTCGCGTTCCCTTGATGCCAATAAGTCTGTCGTTCCAGTCGATTTCGTCCATGAGACCTCGACGGACTGGAGCTACCGTATGTTCAACCAAATAACGGTGTGTTCTGAAGAATGCTTCCATGCGTTATGGTACTATAAACTTTATAATTACGACTACAAAGGTAGTTATTTCTTTGCAAATTGCAAAGCAGAGATTACAAAAACTTCAAAAATTACATTATTTTAAAGAATTATTTGGCAGGAAAAGAAAATGTTCCTAACAAGAGGAGATTTAATTCTGACCAAAGGTGTTTATGATTATAACCAGAAAAAGTTTATGTAGTTTTTGTAAACAATCGGCATTATGATAAATAAGTATCAAGTAAAACAACTTGTTTTGGTCAACTTTTCCTTAAGATAATTAAAAGAAAGTGCCGTGATTTCCGAACCAAAACAAGTTGTTTTACTTGATGCTTCTTAAATCCTTGAATATTTTAATGATATATCTTTACCGATTTATTTGTAGTCTTTCTCGCGATAGATGGCGTCGAATAGCAACATTCCTGGCTGATTGTGAGAATAATAAGTATAGCGGAACGTATATCCGGCATCCTTATACTGCTGCATAGTTGTAGAGTTTTTGAGTTCTTTCAGCAAAGATCCTCTCAAATCGTGTTGTCTTAAAGCAGCAGAGTCATCAAGAACACCGCCTAATGTATAGCAATATTGCAACGTGTGGCTTGCTTTCTCAAATCGTAGGCTATCAAGGGTAACATCCTTGATGACCAATGTCGGGCACTTTTTCTCTGTATACTCCTTGGCTTCACGAGCACAGCGATCCTCCAGACTCTCTTGACAAGCTACAAGTAAGGCTACAATAGCCAGTAAAAAAACTGTTTTTTTCATGTCTTCTTATCTTTATTTATTAATTGTTCTTATCCCCTCTCGGGAGAGTATTCTTGTCCCCTCTCGTTGATAGTTCTTTATCTATAGGAATTGTTTTTATCTTATTTGTACAATATATTATATATTCTATTTATCATAATTCAGAAGCTAAAACGTACTACAAGCGGCAGATGATCGCTGAAACCACGTTGATAGCGGTAGCCGTTATAAGTTCTAAGAGGTTTTACGCCACCGAATTTCTTGTCTTCCGCTAACAAAAACGGAGCATCGTTGATGAATACGTCATGGAGCTGGTTAAGAAGTCCGGAGCTAACCAGCACGTGGTCAATGCTCTGCCAACGGCCTTGATAACGGTATGTTCCCTTAGCTCCGTGTTTTCCCTGCGCATTGGCGGTGACATTGTGCAGACCGTTGTCTTGAAGAAACATAAGCGCTGGACTGTCAGCATAGTCGTTGAAATCGCCTGCCACAATAATCTTTGCTTCTGAAGGCAAGAGGCTGATAGCGCCTATCAAGCGTTCTGCTACAAGCCGACGGTTAGAACGTGTTGCGCGTTCTCCGCCATAGCGACTTGGTGCATGGACTACGAAAACATGTAATGTGTCGCGATTTAAGGTTTCCCCTTGAACATACAGTATGTCTCGCGTAGGTCTCATGCCGGGTAATGGCGTAATATCCAAATACTCATAGCACAGAGGCCTGAACGACATTGGCTGATACAACAAGGCAACATCGATGCCGCGCACATCGGGAGACTCTGTCATCAAGTACTCGTAACCAGCCTGCCGCAGCAGCGACCGCTTGGTCAAGTCACGCAAACAGGAGTCGTTCTCCACCTCAACAAGACAAACCAAATCAGGAAGTCCCTTTTCATGGCACGATAGAATCTCCTGTCCGATGTTGTTTACCTTGCGCCAATAGCGCGTCGGCGTCCATTTATGTACTGAAGCAGGTAACCACTCGGTATCCTGCTTCAGTGAATCATGACGACAATCAAACAGATTCTCGCAATTCAGTTCTACCAAAGAAAAAGACTGCGCTGATGCTTCGAAATGAGAAATATGAAATGAGAAACAGGTCGTTATGATGAAGAAATGAAAGAATGAACCGTCTCCATGAGACAGAACCGCCCGAACTGCCGCAAGGGCGTTTATCATTTCTTCAGTACCATTCCTCATTTCTCATTTCTGTTTTACTTCGTAACCCTCTCTAACCAGCGCACCATGCCGAACATAACTCCCATAGAGATGACGCAGACGATAAGGAATACTGTCCAGCAAATCCAGACGGGCCACTCGTTGTAAATCAACGGACCAATCCAGAGCAAGCCATTACCCACGGCTGTTGCACCGAGCCAGAGGCCTTGGCATAAACCCTGAAGGTGTTTGGGAGCAACCTTCGAAACGAATGACAGACCTAATGGTGAGATGAACAGCTCGGCTACGGTAAGGAAGAAATAGGTAACGATGAGTACCCAAGGTCCAGCCTTCAAACCTGCCTTTGCACTATCAGCCAAGGCCGTGAACTCGTTGGCAGAGGGATAGCCTTGAGATGCGCTGTAGAGTGCGAGGAAAAGATAGGCAATACCTGCGATTCCCATACCATAGGCAATCTTACGGGGTGTGCTGATTGCGCGACCTGCAGCGGTAAGACGGGCGAAGAACCACATGATGATTGGCGTAAGGACAATCACGAAGAACGGGTTAACTGCCTGCCATATCTCTGGTGCGATGCTATCGGTCTGCACGAAGTCACGGGCGAAGAACGACAGCGACTGTCCGTTCTGGTGGAACGAGAACCAGAAGAATACTGCGATACCCAGTACTGCGAACAGAGCGTACATACGTTGCTTAATCTCCGTGGCCATGGCCTCGCGTTCCTCGGCGGTATAGTCCTGACTGACGGCAGCCTCCTTCTTGCCTGGTGTTGGGAACAGATGCTTCGAGAGCAGGAAGATGGCCAGCGAGATAAGCATTGTCACCACAGAGGCTATAAACGAATAATGGATGCCTGTGTTAAAAATGTCGAGGTACTGGGTGCAGAAGGCTGACATGTCGGAGGCGTTGCCACCAACCTTTGCTATCAGCTCGGTAAGGTTTGACATCTCTCCTTCAGTAATGTTCCCCGAAATGTATGCGTGACACAGCTTAGGCAGATCGGCATTATAGGCCAGTCCGTGGCTGTTCAACCACCAGCTGCGCAGCATCGGAGCGATGAACGGGGCCAAAAGCGCACCCACATTGATAAAGACGTAGAAAATCTGGAAGCCAGCGTCGCGCTGTCCCTGTGCCCACTTCAATCGTTCAGGGCTCTGTTTGGCTGCTGCGGCCTCGAAGTTGTCGTACATCTGACCAACGATGGCCTGCAGGTTTCCCTTGAACAGACCATTGCCACAGGCGATGAGTGCCAGTGCGAAGACGGTGAATGCCAGCAGCACCGACGAGTTTTCGGGCGTGGCAAGTACGGGGATGGACAGTAGTACATAGCCGACAGCCATGATGACAAGTCCCCAGGCAATGGTGGCCTTGTAGTTCTGCGTGCGGTCGGCAATGATGCCGCCCACCAGACTGAGCACGTAAATGGCCGTTAGGAACATGGCGGCAATGAAGCCACTTTGGCCGTCACTAAGGCCGAACTTTGAACATAGGAAGAGTGCAAGCACTGCGTTCATGATATAATATCCGAAGCGCTCGCCCATGTTACTTAAGGCAGCAAGTAGCAACCCTTTAGGATGGTTTTTGAACATAGTTTAATATTTTATAAGTTATTGAAATCTAAGGATTTATTTGATTTTAGGATTTTTCGTTTTGATGATGTCAAACAGATAACTCATCTTGATGATTATCGTGTTGTGGTTCGACTTGGCAAAAAAGTCCTTCTTGGTGTTGCCATAGATGTTTGCCAAGCCAAAATAGTAGCGGCCCTCAAGCAATATGTGGCCTATCTTAGGATGTGAAAACTCGATTCCCGCACCGCCCGTAATGCCATAGTCAAACTTGTTCTCTATGGGCATGTGGTACATGTTGGAGAACACGGCATCACCAACCGTTGGTCCAGAAATATGCGAGGCACGCTCATATATTTCAGGGTTGTCAAGGTCGAAGTTGGCCTCTGTCGATTCGTTGAGGTAAAAGCCTAACTGCGGACCAAGCTGGATAAAGGCCTGCAGACCTTTGCGCTCTCTCCCCCACCCTAATCTTGCCAACAACGGCACTTGTATATAGGTTATCTTGCGGCGATATTCTTCGGCAAGTCCTGTTGCTCGGTTGATGACAGGCTCGTCGTTGATGGTTAGGATGCTTTCTTTCCAGCCCATCTGGGAGTAGTTCACCTCGGCAGTCAAGGCACAGATGCTGTTGAAGTACTTCTCGCTGGTATAACGTAAGGTCAGTCCACCCGTCAAGCCGTCTGAATAATCCTGGGGAACCTCCGGAACAAACGATACCTTACTTAATAAATAGCCTCCATTGACTCCAACAGCAAAGCTGTTTCGATACTCGCCGACCTGTGCAGAAGCTGTGATGAGTGATAAGTGGTAAGTGACAAGCAGCAATACTACCCTCAACAGCGAAACCAGACTTTTATGATACTTTGAATGCCTCATTTCTACTTAATACTTGAAGGATTCAACACGCTGTTCTGGCATATAGTGTACCAACTGGATGCTACGGTTCTGGAAGCCTCCATTACCTATGCGCTCGAAGTGCAACGGTGTCTGCACAGGTGTATATCCCACCATGCTTGCCCTGCCGGTAAAGTTCTTACCGTAAAGATGTAGTCCTTTGATGAAGAAGAAGGCGTGGTCGAAGCCCATAGCTGCAAAGCGAGCCGAGTAACGTTGCATGTCCTGATGGAAGTTCCAGCGATATTTCAGTTGGAAGCGTGATGTCCGTGAAGCCAGCGGGTCCATATAGTAAGTTGACGGTATGTAAACGTCGAACTTATAGTAGTTATCCAAGTGGGAACGCGTGTACATGAGCCATTCTGGATAGCCGAACATGCTGACCATCAGATGTGGATTCTGCATGACCATGCCATTAAGCTTGGCAAAAGCCACGTTGAGTTCAGCCGAGCGGCTGGTGTTCAGCACCACGACGTTTCTCTGAGTGGTAGAGAAACATTTGGTAAACATAGCCTCGCTGGAGCGTAGGTTGGTAATGGAATACTCGATGCCTTCTTGCTCCAACTTTCTGCGCAACGTCTTGGTGAAACCACCTTTCGTACTGGTAGTATCGTTGCAATCGATGATAATGGGGTGACAATCCTTGAAACGCTGGTAGAAACGGTAGGTGTAAGCCTCGTTTAAGACGTTGCCGTTCTGATAGACCTGAAAGATATTGCCATTGTCGTAAACCTCGGTAGAGTTGATGGAACAGGGAATCAGCATGCGGATGTCGTGAGCCTTGGCAAAGTCGCCTAAGGCTTTCACCTGCTTAGAATAGAGCGGGCCTATTATCAGGTCGAGGTCAGCAGCATGCGGATCGCGCAGAGTTTCTTGGATGTCGGTATCTTCAGCAACATTCCATGCACGGATGTCGGTAGAGATGCCTGTAGCACGCAAACTGTCGCAGGCCATCAGAACCCCACGGTAGTACTCAACCATACGCTTGCCATCGCCGTTGTCGTTGTGTAAAGGCAGCATGACGCCAACACGTAAGGTGCGGTAGCGCATATCGGTGGCCGTACTTTGTGCCAACGCTCCTTTGTGGACGAACAAGAGCGCAGCAAATACGAGTATATAGCTAAAAAAATGTCTCATAATCATCTTTTTTTGTCTTTCAGGCTACAAAATTACAAAAAAAGATGCGTAAGTTCTACTTTTTTCTTTAATTTTGCACAAATTATCTCATATAAACATGAAAAAGAAGCTATTTTTCACATTATTGCTGGTCGGTTTGCTACCTTTTGCAGCGTTTGCCGACACCGATCCGCAGGCTACCTACACCAATTCCAAAGGTGAGACTTTTACCGTTTGGGACAAGATAGAAGGCGAGGCTCCGCTGACCATCCGCTTTACCGCCAATGCTTCGATGCTCGACGAAGGCGTCACGTTGGAGTGGCATTTCAACCATACGGGGGCTAACGGCAACAGCGACGTGACCCGATATGAAGAGGACACCGAGTTTGTCTTCACCGAGTCTGGTACAACTGTTGTTTCCTTAGTTGAGAAGCAGGGTGACGAGGAACTCAATAGGAAGAGTATTTCCGTCATTATTAGCGAGAGCCATCTCGAGATGCCTAACGCTTTCTCGCCTAACGATGACGGCTACAACGACAAGTATGGTGCCAAGGGCGTCAACGATGAGGGTGCCGAAGGGCATTACAAAAGCATCGTTGAGTTTCGTGCCATGATTTTCAACCGCTGGGGACAGAAGCTCTACGAGTGGAACGATGTCTCAGGTTACTGGGATGGTACCTATAAAGGTTCGCCTGTCAAGGCAGGAGTCTATTATGTGGTTGTCAAGGCCCGTGGTGCTGATGGCAAGGAGTATGACATCAAGCGCGACGTCAATCTCATTCGCCAAAAGAACGAAGCTTACGAGAATAGCAGCAGTAGCAGTAGTGACCAGTAAACTTCCCCTTACACATGGAAACGATAGAAGTTCTCGGTGCACGCGTACATAACCTTAAAAATATTGACGTCTCCATACCGCGTCACTCGCTGACCGTCATTACTGGACTTAGCGGCAGCGGTAAGTCGTCGTTGGCTTTTGATACCATCTTTGCCGAGGGACAACGAAGGTATATCGAGACATTTTCGGCTTACGCAAGGAACTTTCTCGGAGGAATGGAACGTCCTGACGTTGATAAGATTACGGGACTCTCACCAGTTATCAGCATCGAACAGAAGACAACCAACAAGAATCCCCGTTCGACAGTTGGCACCACGACGGAGATTTACGACTATATGCGTCTGCTTTTTGCTCGTGCCGGTAAGGCCTACAGCTACATGACGGGCGAGCCGATGGTGAAATATACTGAGGAAAAAGTCACCGAAATGATCCTCGACAGCTATGCGGGTAAGAAGATTGTCATTCTGGCACCAGTCGTCAGGAGTCGCAAGGGTCACTACCGTGAACTCTTTGAAAGCTTGCGCCGCAAGGGCTATCTGCACGTCCGCGTCGATGGTGAGCTTCAGGAAATCTTCCAAGGTATGAAGGTTGACCGCTATAAGAACCACGATATCGAGGTTGTCATCGACCGTATGCAGGTCAAACGTACCGAGGAACAAGGTGCTGCGGCCAGTTCCGAACGGCTTCGCAAGAGCGTTCAGACGGCTATGAAGCAGGGCGAGGGACTGTTGATGATTATGGACTACGAGACCGGCGAGGCTAAGCATTTCTCCCGCCGGCTGATGTGTCCCACGTCAGGCATCAGCTATAGTGAGCCGGCTCCTAATACTTTCTCGTTCAACTCGCCCCAAGGAGCCTGTCCGCGCTGCAAGGGACTGGGCTATGTCAATGAGATAGACTTGGATAAGGTCATTCCTAACCGCAAGAAGAATATCCACGACGGTGCCATCGTCCCGCTCGGGAAATATAAGAACCAGATGATTTTCTGGCAAGTGGAGGCCATTCTGAAGAAGTACGACTGTGACTTGAAGACCCGTATTGACGACATTCCCGAAGAGGCGCTCAACGAGATACTGTACGGTTCTTTGGAGAGTGTGCGCATCGACAAGGAGTTGGTGCATACGTCCAGCGACTATTACGTCGACTTTGACGGCGTGGTGAAGTACCTGCGGAACGTCATTGACAACGACGATTCTACCAGCGGGCAAAAGTGGGCCGACCAGTTTCTGGCTGAGAGCCAATGTCCTGAATGTAAGGGACAACGTCTCAACCGTGAGGCGCTGTCGTATAAAGTCTGGGATAAGAACATCTCCGAGCTGGCCAGCATGGACCTCTCGGAGCTACGCCTTTGGTTAGACGAAGTGGAGAACCATCTGGACAGCCAACAGCGCCAGATAGCTACCGAGATATTAAAGGAGATCCGCACCCGACTGTCTTTCCTCTTGGACGTAGGTCTCGACTACCTGTCGTTGAACCGCCAGTCGGCGTCGCTCTCCGGAGGTGAAAGTCAGCGCATTCGTCTCGCTACGCAGATTGGTTCACAGCTGGTCAACGTACTCTATATCCTTGATGAACCCAGCATCGGACTGCACCAGCGCGACAACGAGCGGCTCATCCATTCGCTGAAAGAACTACGTGACCTGGGCAATACCGTCATCGTGGTGGAACACGATCGCGACATGATGCTCAATGCCGACTATCTGGTGGACATCGGTCCACGTGCCGGACGAAAAGGCGGCGAAGTGGTTTTTCAGGGCACTATTGACGAGATGATGAAGGCCAACACCCTGACGGCTCAATACTTGAACGGCTCCGTCTGTTGCGATGTCATTACAACAAAAAGCTCTGAACAACGCACAGGGAACGGCCATTCATTAATCATACGAGGGGCAAGAGGCAACAATCTGAAGAATATCGACGTCGAGTTCCCCTTAGGCAAGCTCATCCTCGTTACAGGCGTCAGCGGTTCCGGCAAGTCGACGCTCGTCAACGAGACTCTCTACCCTATCCTATCCAAGCATTTCTATCGCTCGCTTCAGGCACCAATGCCCTACGACAACATCGAAGGTTTGGGATATATAGATAAGGTGGTGAATGTCGACCAGAGTCCTATCGGCCGCACACCTCGCAGCAATCCTGCCACTTATACAGGCGTGTTTAGCGATATACGTACCTTGTTCGTCAACCTGCCTGAGGCTCAGATTCGCGGTTACAAGCCCGGGCGTTTCTCCTTTAACGTCAAAGGCGGCCGTTGCGAGACTTGCGGAGGCAACGGCTACAAGACTATCGAGATGAACTTCCTGCCCGACATTCAAGTGCCTTGCGAGACTTGTCATGGAAAACGTTACAACCGCGAGACGTTGGAGGTGCGCTTCAAAGGTAAGTCAATAGCAGACGTCTTGGATATGACCATCAACCAAGCGGTGGAATTCTTTGAAAATGTGCCAGATATACTCCGCAAGATCAAGACTATTCAGGACGTTGGATTAGGATATGTCAAGCTTGGGCAACCATCGACGACGCTCTCTGGTGGCGAGAGTCAGCGCCTCAAACTG
>JAEEVT010000024.1 GCA_016291005.1 Prevotella sp.
TTGATTTTCGAAAATCGCTATCTATCTCATTTTCAGAGAAATGCAGTCATTCTCGTCAAAACTGATAAAATCGGGTATAAGCAGGAGTTAGCGCCTCATCCCGACCCAAGGCAACAAAGGAGCATTATCCTTGGCCGCTTTTTCTTTGTCGATGATGTAACCAGTTGATATTTCATTCCCAATCGTCGAATTCCTCCTCACTCAGCCTATTTTTTCGGCTGAGTGCTTCGCCGCCTGGATTGCTGTGGTCGAAGCGGACATCGGGAGAGGGTGAAGTTGCCTGCAGCACCCTGGGAGACAGGGTGAAAAGAGTCATAGCGGGTGAGACATAGGTTCGACGGGGAGCAGGAGCAAGGGTGTCTTTTCTCATCTTACAATAAATTTAAGTCCATTTTTGATAATCATTCCGCGATAGCCTGTGCCTACGCGCTGACCGTTGAGATTGTAGATCTTTTCATTGTTCATTGTCCGCTCGGCTTTGCCGCTTGGCTCGTCCAAGAATTGTCCTTCGTCAATTACGTTAATGCCGGTAGTGGGGTAGTCGCCGTCGAAAACCATGGCGAGGCTGACTTGTGGAACGTCCTGACTGCTGATATAGGCGATGTATGACGGCAGGATGTTGTCGGCGGGATGGTAGGGGCGGAAAGCCACTGTGCTCCAGTCGGTAGATCCCGCACGCCGCGAGAGCGTGTAGAAGTTTGACATCATCTCGGAGTCGTCCATCTTTTGTCCAGCGGGGTCGATACTACCTTTGAAGATGCTGCCCTCGTAGAGGGTTGCGGAGGGCGCGTCGTTGCCCTCGTAAGGTGACAGATGCATGACGCCGGATGTCTCTTCGTAGCTGAGCAGCACGGGCAGCATGGCGGGCAGGATGTTGCCTTGGACGCGCTTGAGCACCAGTTGGCTGGCATTAATAGTGGTTGCCACCCACGCCTTGCAGTCGGCTGGCAGTACAACAGGATAGCCAAGCATGAGGGTGGAGAGCTTGGCGGGATTACGCGTGACGGGGAAATAGCGGAAAAGGCGGTTGGGTATGTCCTCAGTTTCGCTATAGAACTGGTCCCAGCCACAGCCCATTTTCTTATATCCCCTGTCAATGTTGGTGCCTATTATTGATTGGTCGGTGGTGCCGTCCTTGACATATACCTCTAACTCGTCGGAGCAACCAAAGAAGACATCGTCGCCAAGCAGCTGGACAGGTGTAAACGTGGTAGTGCCTGTGGGGAACCACGTGTTGACATACAGGCGCCGGAGTTTGGTGTGCAACATAAAAACCTCGTCCATGATGCTGGTGCAATAACGGCAGTCGATGGTCATTTCCTCATTGTTGCCGACGGTGGCCACCAGCCGTTTCATGTCGTTAGTGACCAGGTAGAGCATGTTGCCGACAAAGTGCCAGTTGCCATGCGTCACAAAGGCCTGACTGACGCTATGATGGAATGCCGTCCCCTCGATGGTGGTCACCTCTCCTGGTAGTTGCAGCGTGTTCATGGCGATGCCGTCGAACACATTCTGACCAAGCATCACGATGGAGCTCTCGACGTCGATTTCGTTGGTAATACGGTCGTCCAACACATAGTCGGTGTCACCTTCGTAGTTGATGGCCGTCAGCTTCAGCTGTGCGGGCTCGATGTAGCGGCAGTAGTCAACGGGTGTTACCTTGCCCATGAGCACATTCGACAAGCCGTAGGTGCCCACTCGTATGTTACGACTTTGCTTCGGATTCCAATAGAAGAGTCCTACGGGCTTGGGCAGGCTGTCGGTCTGACACATCCATCCGTCGGCATCGTTGAGCACATCGTTGCCGCTCTTTAGTTGCTCGAGGGTGGTCACGTTGATAAGTCTTTTATTATCATTGTCTACAAAGAAGAAATCGCTCGTATTAACACTCCGGACAAACCCAGTGTTGTCCCAATAACAATTCGAGTGCCGGAATGCTTTTTTGTCTATTTCCTTCTGAGTATAGTTCGTAATAATGCTGAATCTTGCATATAAGTTAGACTTCAATGGCGTTTTCGCCATATAGCAATTATTAATACTGCACTTGGTGGCGTCGCCTCCGTCCACCATCCTACTGGCAAAAATGCCTACAGGATTCGACTCGTTGTCGCCCACTCTTGATACGTCCAGACTATCGATGGCACAATGACTGATGGTGGTATGGCTGTTGATGTAACCTGCCAGACAGCCTAAAATGCTGTTCTGCCTCGCATAGATGCTGCCACGCTTAATCAGGATGTTGTTGAGGTCGGCCTTGTCGGCGGTAATCTTGCTGACCACAACGGCCATGGTGCACTCGTTCCCGACATCGATATCGCAATCGTCGAATCGCAGGTTGCACACCTTGCTATCCGAACCCTTCAGCTCCTGGATGAACCCGACATTGTCTTGCGAGTCTTGCGAGGTGGTCTGGAAATGAAACTTCTTGATGGTGCAACCCATGCCGTCGAAGGTACCACGGAAATACTTGATATAATACGACGGGATGGTATGATAGGACCTTTGTGGATACTCGATGTCGCATGCCAGCCTGATCTTCTTCTCTTCAACGTCAGGACTCTGGCATTGCTGGGCAAGCAGCCGGAACTCCGCGGCATTGGTGATATAGGTCCAGCCATCTACCACCTTGGAATAGCTTTCGGCTACTTCGTCTGTCAACGTGTCGGCCATAGCAGGCAGAAGCGATAGCGACAACGCAACTGATAACAGTATTTTTTTCATCTTAGTATATGAATTTTACAGTTTCTTTATCGTTTGATACGAGGAGTACTCCTCTGCGTACGTGAGACACGTTGAACGTAGCGATACCGGCTAGAGAGGCATTCTGGCGGGCCAGAATCATACCGCTGGAAAGATAGAGGCATACGTCCTGTCCAGGCTGTGCGCCGCTGACGGTCACCGTTGAGCCACTGGTCGTGACATGCAGTGTGGCGCGAGCGTCGCCGTCGTCGAAGACTTTGTCTACAGCCGTCGTCTTATCCGAGGGATAGACGGTGACAATGGCATAATCGCGGTTATGGTCGCCGCCAGCGATGCTGCTACGTTGCAGTTTGCCTGAGACTTTCTTGACGACGGGTCTGATGAAGAGGGTCTGGGTCTCGGTGACCTTTGGAATCGTGACAGCGATATCCGCAATCTCGTAGGTGCGACTCTGCTTGAAGAATCCGACTTTGGATAGATTTCCTTGTGTTAAGGTGGCGGCATTGCCTTGAAGTCCGCCTCCGAACACTAATATGTCGGATGCGCCATTTTCCGAAGTGCTGGACTTGGAATCCTTTTCAATATTAACCTCTACGCAATAGCCGTCAGGCATGGGGCGCTTGGAGACATTTCTCACGCGCAACAGGATTCGGTTGTTGCCCTTATCGTCGACAGACTGGCTGATGGCGTAGCACTCCAGTTTCGGAATGTCGGGGAAGAGGTTGTTGGCCTGCTGCTCGTAGATATCATCCTCTGCTGAGTTGGCGTCAGTGTAGGTCATTCCCATCAGACGTGCGTGAGCACGCTTGGCGCGTCGTTCGAGGAAGCGTGGCAGCTGCTTGGCCTGCAGTCCCAGCACGTCGTCGTAGGTGACGGTGAGCTTGGTGTTGATGGCCTGTCCGCTCTGGTAGGGGATGGATACGCGCTCCTGGGCTGTCATGCCGGCAGGAATGACGAGGTGCAGGGGTATAGAGTCTGGCACGTCCTCTACGCTGAGCACGCAGCGGTTGATGGTAGACTGTCCGAGGTTGGTCACCTTGACCAGGAAGGTGGTCTGTGCTTCGTCCTCAGTCGAGCCGGTGATGGTCTGGTTCTCGTTCTGGTCGAACTGGATGCTATAGCTGAAGGCATTTCTGAAGTAGGCTACTACGCGGTTGAGCTGCGAACCGGCAATGCTGTCGTTAGCCAGATAGCAGCCGCTGATCTTCTCGTCGGTCATGTAGCCGTCGAAGGAATACACCTGGTTGGCATGGTTGATGCGTGCCAGCGTGATCGGTGTGCCCACGATGATGGTCTGGCCGTTCGGAACAAGGCGTGCCGCACAGATGGTGTTGAAGGTAGAGTCGGCGGTGGCATCCAGGGCGGTCTGCAGCCACATCAGTCCGAGGTTGCGCAGCGAGCGGGCGTTCTGGTCGGCCACCAGTCGGAAGCTGGCTATGCCGGCATTACCTGTCGATACCAACGTATTGAGTTGTCCGTCGGGCTGACCTTGCATGTCGTAGCTGTTGAGGGCTATGCGCACCTGCTTGTCTTCGGTGCCTGCATCGGTAAGCTGGGCTACCACATTGTGGTTGCCCACGCGCCTGACCTCAAACATGCTGTTTGCCTGCATGGGCGCATCGCTAACGGTCACGTTGCCGTTTTCTGCCACATGGATGAATACGGGCTTGACGACATCGTCGGGTAATATTTCGGTGGCGGCGATGAATGCCTCACCGTTGTGGTAGCTAATCTGATACTCTGAGAGTTGCAGTTTCCTATTCAGATAGAGGACGCTGACGGGCTCAGTCCAGCTGGTGCCGTCGAAACGCGAATACATCAGGTCGCCCATGAACTGCAGATTCTCGATGTCGTTCTGCTCTTCGGGGCTCAAGCCACTTTTGCGGATGTAATAGCCCTGTTGCCAGATGGCGGCGGCATGACCATTGTCGTCGAGTGCCACACGGGGTTTGGTGTTGGTATCGTTGTTGTCCTGCCAGATAGGCTTGGCGCTATACCATTTGCCGCCAGCCTTCTTGTAAGTGTAGTAGATTTGGGAGATATTGCCTTTTTCGATGGCAAAATCCACCAGTTGCTCGTCGCTGGGGTTCAGCTCCTCGTCTGTCAGCTTGCGCGTAGCCTGCTCATAGACCACGATATCCATATTGGCCGACGAGGCAGAGTGGTAGTCGGCAGCGCCACCGGTCTTATAGTCGCTGATGACGGAAGGATTGTCTGTAGAGATGACGCGCAGATAGCGGCCGTTGGGTGTGCCGTCGTTAGTCTTATTATAGATGATGCTGTCGCCGCCCGAAAGGAAGCGGACGGGATAGGTCAGTTCTACGTCTGTGGCGAGGTTGGTGCCCGGCAGACTGCTGTTCACCCGTCGCGACGCGCTGTTTGCCAGTTGTGGCGCATTCGTCTCGACACCGGTGGCCATATACGACTTGTAGTTTTTGTGATAGGGATTGCTGTTGGACTCGTTGCCCAATAGTATTGGGGGCACATAACTCGAACTGCCCACCATCCATTCGTCGGACTTGTTCCAGCAGAGTAACGCCACCTTATAGTATAGTCCGAGGCCTAAACGATAAGCCCATGCGGATCCTTTGAACGGACGGTCGAACCACAGACGGTCGCCGACACCAGCCTTGAAATACGCTCCAGCACAGGCTAGCAAGCCGGCCTCCACGCCACCTGCGATGACGTTGAACCTCGTACCCGCTCGCGCAAATCCGTCAGCCCTGCCCATTACGCTGGCGCCAACGAGATGGGTCTTCAGCGGGTTGATCTCGTTGGTACCGTCGTCGTAATAATATATGCCGGCTTTGGCCGTCATCAGCAATTGGACATAAATTTCCAGTCCGCTGTCGAGCGCCTTGATCGCCTTTTTGGCATACTGGTTTTCTGTCAGAAATTCAAGGCCTTTCTTGATGCCAAACTTTTTGACTACCTTGTCGGCATAACTGAGTACATTGAGTTTGGCATTCGCTTCGGCTACTGCCCTGGCGTTGATATTGAGCTCGTCGAAGAACCGCAGACCGGGGAAATCCTCGAGTTTCATCAGAATCGGAAAGCTGTACTGGGAGAACAACTCGACCCAGGCGGAAGCCTTGAGGGAATAGGGGTCTTCCTCCTTGTTGGTGAATTTATTATATATATCTTCCCACTTGCTCTCGATGTAGATACCGTCATCATCGGTAGAACGTATATTGATTTTGTCTGGGTTTAAATTGGCAATCTGGCCATTATCAAGCCCATCATAGCCTTCTTTCCACTTGCTCGTAGCATCTTTACCGTCGACGAAATCGAGGTCGACACCAACGCCAATGGCACCAAAGACGCTGATCTTCTTGTTGCGCCACAGGTCGATGTCCACGCCGGCACGAATGTAAAGTGGTGGAGGCGCCAACGGGATTTTGAACGAGACGTTGATACTCTCGGCGCCGAGTATACTTTCGGCATTCGAGCTGGCTTCTTCGTCAGGATTCAGTTTTTTCTTGCTATCATCCTCGGTACGCTTCTTCCATTCGTCGATGTCGATATAGCAGTTGTTCAGGATGGGCAGTTTCCGTGCCTCTTTGTCGTCCACAGCCAGATAGGGTCGCCCGCTGCAGCCAGCGTCGAGATAGCCTTCCAGCGAGAACTCTGCATCCCAATAGACATAGTCGAAGTGCGGATAGTTCACGCGGCGGGCTTCGCCCTCTATGCTTTCTATCTTGATGTCGTTCTGCTCGGCGCTTTTGTCTTTCTTCAGGTAAACGCGGTCGCCGGGCATCGCTGTCTTGCTGGTCGAGAAGGTGACGTTCAGCTTGGCCAGCCGCTCGATGAGCTGTCCGTCGACATATTTCTGCTCGCCCTCTCGCGAGGCAAACTCATCGTAAGGCACAGTGGCCGTGAGGGGCTCGTTCAGTACGTTGATCGTTAGGATGTTTGCCAGGTAGTGATCATCGCGTATAGCATCGACGGGCTCCAGCGCCGTCAGGATCATCTGTGAGACAAACATACCGCTCTCGGGCATGGTGTTCGAGTCCAGATAGATATCGAGGTCTTGGCTCTCCTCATAGAGCCATCCTGTCGAGGGGTTATAGGCTCCGCGGCAATGGGTCACGCGAGGGGCATAGCCCTTGAGGTACGACTCGATGACGCACGGCTCACCGTTGGTGACGGCAAAGAACCGTCCGTCGTCCTTCTGTCCCCAGGGAATACGGTCATAGTCCTTGATGGTGCCGTCGAGATTCAGCAGCGAGATATTCATGACCAGATCCTTAGCATTTGTCAGCGGGACGTTGTCCTTAAAGACGTGAAGCCACAGCGTATCGTGTGGTGCAAACAGGCGTGTGTCGAGATACGACGGGTTGGGAGCCTCGAGCCATTTGTGCTTCAGGAATGGCATCTGGCCACCAGTCATCACGATGGCCGACTGATCGTCGAAATGGGTGACAAGGTCCTCGGCCCAGTCGCCGACGTTAATCCTCATACGTTTGAATCCGTCGAAGCGCAGCCATGCTTCCACGATGGGGTTCATCAGATAGGTGTAGAACGTATAGAGCTTACCGGGCTGCAGGTCGCTGATGGTGACGGTGTCAGTCTTCGACGTCTCGTCGTCCATCTTCACATACTGCAGGTCATAGCGGCCGGGCACCAGACGACTGCGGTCGAGCATCACCGATCGTGCACCGCGTGCGCCGTAGCTATGTCCTCGGAACGTGAAAGTCTTGGCCAGTTCCTCGCCAACTTCGTTGGGCCATACCTTGATTTCAATCTGCCGGTCGCCACGTGGCGGGGATACGTAGATGAAGTCGCGTGTAGAGAACGTCTTCGAGGTATTCAGTTTCGGATCGTCGGCACTCATTATATAGGTAACGCGCACATGGAACAGCCGCTGGCCCTCGCCCTTGTCCACGCGGAGCACGATGTACTGATTGTCGCGCGCATCAAAGAACTGCTTGTAGAAACCCACTGTGTCCTTGGGAGCGGGGTTCTTCACCAAGTCGACGAGCTTCTGCATCTCTTCAGCATTGTCGATGACGCTATGGTCGACGGCTTTCCATTGGAACTTACTATTGTCGCTCCAGGAATCCAGCTCCGACAGGTTCGAGGCATACTCCACCGTGAAGTCGGCATTCAGCAATGCCAGCTTCTTGCTAACCTCTTCCAAGCTTTTTTGGGCAGATGCCAATGCTACTGCCAGAAAGGCTATTATCAGTAAAAGACTTCTTCTTATCATTTGTACACGTAGTGTCTGGCACTAATTTGCTAATAATTGTTATATGTTTTTGCAAAGATACGAATTATCTCGTTAATCATCAGCAAAAACCATACGCTTTAACATTATTTTGAACACTAGGGACAGGGCAGCGTTTCACTCCTAAAAAAACGGAGGGTTCCTGTAATCTGCTTTGAATCCGAAATCGACCGCCTTGTATATCCGCTCTACGGCATGACCTATGACGAGGTGCTCGTCATCACCCCCCACCTTTGGCATTGCACCAGGCAGACCTGAACGTGGGTAAGTGGTACTCCTCTGGATGTTCGGACTGCTCTATTAAACAAATTTATTTCGGCTACTTTTTTCAACAAAAAACCCCTCCCTTTTGGGAGGGGCTGGGGGGAGGCTTTTCCCCCTCCCTTTTCTCCCACCTGAAGGTAGGAGTGTGGCACGCAATGGGAGGGGTCGGGGGTAGGCTTGGAGGGGTTAGGGGGTAGGCTGTTCTGCCTGCTTCTTGGCCTCGCGGACGGCCTTGGCACCGTAGAGCGGGTTGCCCTTGCTGTCGAGAGCGACGTCGCGCATCTGCCAGGTAACCTCCGAGATGGCCTCGGCGACCTTCTTCTTGCCCACCTTGATCTTGTCGGGGGTGAACAGGAGCTTGGTGGACTTCAGGTGCTCGGCCTGGTTCCAGTCCTCGAGGTGGTTGACGGCCTTCGAGCTCAGGCCGGGCTTGAAGATGCCGAGGCCGTCAATCTTGACCTTGCAGCCCATGCCGAGGAAGTGCTTGATGGCCTTGCCCATCTCGTCGATGACGGCCTTGCAGTCAGAGCGCTTCACGCTGGCCTGCTCCTGGATAAACTCTGCGACCACGTTGAGGTCGACAAACTCGTCGGGATAAACCGGACGGGCGGTGTACTTGCCGAAAATCGGCGAGTGCTCGTTGTTGTTCTTTGCTAAAGCGTAGTAGTTCATAATTTTGAATTTTGAATGTTGAATGTTGAATGTTGAATTGTCGGCTTACGCCGATTAAGAATTAAGAGTTAAATTTGGATGGAAAGAAATCAGCTGGAGTTCTATTGGGGAAAGAAATCAGCTGGAGTTCTATTGGGGAAAGAAATCAGCTGGAGTTCTATTGGGGAAAGAAATCAGCTGGAGTTCTGTTGGGGAAAGAAATCAGCAAGAATTAGAAAGAATTTAATCCAATAATTGTAAATTATTATTATGCATTCTCTGACCTAAAGGTCTGAGTGTGGCGTTGCATTGTTGGAAGTAATTATTTCTCATTGTTGCCGATTTCTTTCTTCAGCTTCAATCAGAGGTGGGCGTACTCGGTGGCGGCGTCGAAGCAGGGACAGTCTTTGCTGACCCCTGGGAGGTCGCGGTGGCCGATGATCTGGGCGTCGGGGTAGTCGATCTTCAGACTGCGCAGGAGGGCGAGCAGCGCTCTCTTCTGGGCTTCGGTACGGGTGTCGTCGTGACGGCCCTTGGTGGTGATTCCGCCCTCGTAGCAGACGCCGATGGAGTGTTGGTTGTAATGACGGGCGTGGGCTCCGACAAGGTTCTCGTGGCGGGTCTGGTAGAGTTGGCCGTCGCGGGTAATGTAGTAGTGATAGCCGGTGAACCCGAAGCGTGCCTGATGGCAGGCGATGAGCTTGGTAACGGGGAAGGGACGGTCTTCGCGCGTCGCACTGCAGTGAATGACGATAAGGTTGATGGTTCGCATAAAACAGAAATTTAAATGTTAAGAATTAAACTTGGATGGAATGAAATCAGCTGGAGTTCTTTCTTCATCGCTACACCATGCAGCTCTGGGTGAGGAAGGAGCTTGCGGCGGCGGTGAGTACGGTGATGATGAACTGGATGATGGTCTTCCAGGTGTTGGACTTTTTGTTTTCGCTCATAGTTGTAAGAATAAAAGATTAAAATAATAAAAGGTTTAGGGTTGATTGATTTAGTGATCGGGTTTGGGGCGTCCTCTGCAGCGGCATCGCCTTTTACCTTTTCATATTGCAAAGGTACTAAATCCGCCAAACCCATTGTCCGCATTCTGCACCTTCAGTCCTTATTCGTCCGCTTTTGTCCGCATTCTTTTAAGTAAAGGAAATTCGTATAGGCCCCCAAAAAAGAGTGACCTAAGATAAGACCTGCAGACAGCAGGTTTTATCTTAGGTCTGAATAGATTTTACCCCAAGACAAGGCGTATATTATCAATTTGACAGAGTCTCTTTTGTATCAGGCAAGAACTATTCCTGCGCAGCCACTCTCAAAGCGAGGAAAGCGTCTTTCAATGCTTGTGAGACGGAACTTGTCGGTTCTTTCAGCACCAGCTCCTGATAGTTGTCGAGGAACTGGACGCGGCGACGGTGGAAGAAGTGTAGGAAATGGCGGAGGAAGCCGATGCCGTCGAGGATAACGACCTCGGTGCCCATTTCGCGATAGAGGCTCTTTGCGTAGTCGTTCACCTCGCGGTCTATCGGCTCAGTGGTGATGAATATATAGTTGTCGATGTGTGAGCCATGCTTGCCGATTTTCTCGATACCCTTCTCTATGTCGGTCTTCAAAACGGCCTTGCTCTTCATTTCGTAGCAAGTGACGGTATTCTCTTCTGTCAAAAGCGTAATCTCCACATCGCCCAAAGCCCCCGTCTGGCGGTCGGCGGCCTGATGTGACAGTAGCTCCTTTGCCCTTTCGCCCACCAAGTCTTTCACCGAAGCATAGGCAGCGGCAACGGCAAGCACTGGCAGGCGGCTGGAGTTTTTGCAACGGAGATGCTGCTCTATGAGCGTGACGATTTCCTCAGACGAGAGCATAGTGAGGTCGCTTCCTGCCTTTATCTGTGCAAGCTGGTCATGAAGCCTCTGCTCGTTCTCCTCCTTGATGATGATAAGATTGCGGATGATTTCGAGAAGCACCAGCTCTGCCTTCTCGGGATAAAGCTCAACATAGTCTATCACGTCCATCATCTGATAATATGGCTCGGGCGGTCGGCTGTTGTCGAACATTTCACGAGCCAAAGGACGGTTGATGGTTCGGAACGATGGCGTAAGGAATGCCGTGGTGGCGTTGCAGGGCAATTGATACTTCAAGACGTATGGTTCAACAATGCGTTCGTCGTAGCCTCTGCCCTCGTAGGCATCTTTTCCACCCAGCGCGGTCGTGGGCTTGCGCAGGCTGATGTGTGGCTTTTCAATCTTGGCAGCCAGCCCCGACATCAAATATCTAATGGGAGCCTTGACTTTCGGATTGCGACAAATGTCGTACAATGTCTGCCCGATGCGGGCTTCTACAAAACTTTTCTTCCGCTTGGCGGCTTTCTTGTGAAGTTTCTCGAAATCCATAATGTTGACGTTTTGCCCGCAAAGACGGTGTAAGCCGAACGCAGAAGGAATTGTTCTTATGCTGAGGCGCTGCCCGTCTTCGCACTCTTTTCGAGTGCAAAATTACAAAAATAATTCGTTAAACAACGTTTTTCCCAAATTAATTTGTATCTTTGCACCGGTTTTCATGGTCAAACGGTAATTATGACGGCAGACAACAGCAAGGATATTCGCACCGTATCGGTTTTCTCGGGTGCTGGCGGCTTGGACATCGGGGCTATTCAGGCTGGTGCCAAAGTTATCTGGGCTAACGACGTCATGAAGGAGGCTTGCCAGACCTACCGTGTGAACATCGGCGACCATATCGTCTGCGGAGACATTAACGAGAAGATGAAGGAGCTGGACGGTCTCAGCGACATTTCGCTGGTTATCGGCGGTCCTCCATGCCAAGGGTTTTCTGTCGCTGGAAAGATGGACGCCAACGACAAGCGCAGCCAGCTCATTTGGAGTTACCTTTCTGTCCTCGCTATGCTGAAGCCCCGCGCCTTTGTCATGGAAAACGTCAAGGCACTCGGCACACTTCAAAAGTGGGAGGGTACGCGAGACCTCCTGATTCAGTCTATGCGCGACCTTGGTTATTCCGTTAATTTCATCGTGCTCAATGCCAAGGACTTCGACGTTCCCCAAGCCCGTGAGCGTATCTTCATCGTCGGGTTTCGGGGGAGTTCAAATCTCGTTCCCGATCTCGCCAAGATGATAAAGCCCTATCGCAAACCTGCTAAAACTCTTCGCGAAGTGCTGCTGACGCTCGACCGTGCCGGCACAGGCAACAATTTAGATGTCTGTCGTGCAAGAATCACCCTTGCTCACAATCCCGTGCTACGAAAGACTCCATACGCCGGCATGATTTTCAACGGCCTCGGTCGTCCGCTCCGTCTTGACAGCTATTCCGCCACACTTCCCGCGTCGATGGGAGGTAATAAGACTCCTATTATCGACGAGAACGAACTCTACAGCCACGCAAAGCCCTGGGTTGAAACGTATTTTGAAGAATTGCTTTCCAATCCTTCTGCTCCCGACACAGCCGAAGTTCCTAAACATCTTCGTCGCCTGACCGTGGCCGAAGCCGCTCTCATTCAGACCTTCCCAAAAGGCTATCAGTTCCAAGGTTCGCAGTCGATGAAGTACACACAGATTGGCAACGCAGTCCCCTGTAACATGGGTAAGGCCGTAGTCCAGATGGTCATTGACGTACTGAATTCCAACAAGCCGTTAGTGGCACTGCCCCGAGTCCAGTCATTATCCTTCTGAGTGCTCTCACTCTATGTCGAGGCAGAAGATTTCTGCTATATACCTGACGGCGCTTGGCGGCAGGGCCTTCATGCCTGGTGTGTAGCCGAGGCCGGCGAGCTGCTGCTTGTGGGGTACGAGCCAGCGGCGGAGTGTGCGGACGCTGACGCCGGCGCTGTCGGCAATCTGTTGTAAGGACTTTGCTTTCATGATTGTATTGTTTTTGAAAAAGAATGGTAATACAGATATACAGATATACACTTGGTTTTTATAAATGTCTCGCGTACCGCGTATATGCGCGCACGGTACGCGAGGGGTTTTAGAAAACATCTGTATGATGTGTATCATCTGTATTTTTCGCAGCCATCTGACGGTTCATTGAACGTATCTCCTCGGGTGAACGGCGCACGGCAATATAGCCACGCACGTTTTGTAACGTCTTGCGCTCAAAGCCAAGCTCAACAAATGCCCTGCCGAGGTTGACCGGACTGAGCTTCTGGGATATGCCACCGCTGACGATTTGCAATGCGACGGCCACACTAATGAACTCCCCAGACTCAGCAGCTGTTGGACGTCGGAAGTACTGATCGATGAGTTCACGCTCCAGCCGTGGCGTCTCGTAGTACGCATTGTGGCGGGCGAGCTGGCGGACCTCGTCCTGGGTGAACCAGAAGGTGAAGCCGTCCCGGTAGAGGCGGTAGGCCTGAGCGTAGATGCCGTCGTAGTTGAAGGGCTTGTCGCGTGGCGACTCTATGCTCTCCACCTCGAAGGGCAGCCAGCGGCGGTTGCCGGTGGGGTCTGAGAGGAACTGCACGTTGTTGCCCGTGCCGCAGAAGGAGGCTATGTGGCGGCGGTGCTCGTGGTAGTGGGCATAGGCGGCGCGCTCGTCGATGCTGGGCATGGTGACGGCGGCCTTCAGCTGGTTGAGCTCCGAGGGCCGCATGGTGTCAAGCTCCTCACAGCATACCAGTCCGTACTGCGCCAGCGTCAGCAGGTCGTCGCGGCCCATGCGGTTGGCGTTGGTCTTGGTGTAGAAGTACTGTCGGATGGGCGGCGGCAGCAGGTAGTTGAACCACGTGGTCTTGTACGACCCCTGCGGGCCGATGAGCACCAGTATGACGTTGTTCACGACGTCGTCGTCGACCCACCCGGCGACCATTGCCACGAGCCACTTGCGCAGGTACTGGTAGAAGCGTATCTGCTCGTCGGCGTCGCCCTTGACGTTGACCGAGAGGGAGAGTTCCATGATGTAGTCGTCGGTGCCGTTCCACGGCGGCAGGCTGTCCAGGTAGCTGCGGAAGGGGTCGTAGGCTGGCACGTAGTCCGAGTCGATGATGCGGTGGATGTCCTGTATGCGCACCGATTCCTGTTTCGACATATCCTTCCATAGCGTGTTCACTATCCGGTCGGTGATGGGCTGCCAGTAGCGCGGATCCTTCGGGTCGGTGCTGAATTCCTTGTAAGCCGGCGCGTCCACCAGTCGCAGCAGCCCGTCGTCACCCACCTCGACGCTGTTGCCCTGGGTCAGCGGGTGTACCTCGGTGCGCCGCGTCACCATATTATACCGTAGGAAGACGTGCTCTGAGAGGAACGTCATGATGTCGTCCACCGAGGCCCACACCTCGCGCCAGTTCTTCTTGTGCCCAGTGTTGGCGCCATCGGTTTTCGCTTTCGTTTCGGTTTTCGTTGCTGTTTTCGTTTTCGTTTTTGTTTTCGTTTCTGTCTCTTTCATACGCTGAACGGTTTTCATAGTGCAAAGATACGAAATTCCAACGCTGATTGCAAGGAAAACGGCCTTGGGTAAATTGACTGGTAAGAAAGTAAACCGTCTGGTAAATTGTCTGGTAAAAAAAGCGCTATTTTTTACCGGCGGTAAATTGTCTGGTAAAAAGTTCGAGGCTCCTATTCTGCTGTGTAGAGCAGTTCACGGAAGCGTCGCGCTATGGCCACCATGCGGTCGAAGGGGGCACGCTTCTTCATGAGACTGCTGTCGTAGGTCCACTTGTCGAAAGGCTTGTTGAAGAGCGTCTGGCTGATGTTCTTCACCGACTGTCGCACGTATGGGCTGTTGACCTGTGACGGTAAGACCCGCTCCATCAGCGCGTCGAAGAAGTCGAAGTCGTCGTCGCCATACATCCGCTCGTCGGCCAGTATGCGGAACACGCCCTGGTAGTGGGTCTGCTGGTTGAACAGCGGTTCTGTGCGACCTTTTGGCGTGGTGAACTTCTCCTCCATCAGCCGTTCCAGCGCCCAGCGGATGTGACGGTCGGAAAGGTCACACCTCTTCGGTGCAGGTTTCTGTTCCAGCATCGGCGTAGGCGTCGGTGCTGGCATTGACGCAGGCATCTGTGCAGGCATTGGTACAGGCGTTTGTGCAGGCATTGACGCCAGCTTCAGCCGTTCCCTGTCGTAGTTCAGCAGGAAGTCCTCCAGTTTCCGCCGCGTCACCTCCCAACCGGCAAAACCGCTGAAGATCCGGTCATAATGAGTGAACAGCTCTATGGCAAACTCTCGACCGAACACCATCAGGGTACGCATGAAGCGTTCGATAACCATCTCCTCGGTGATTATCAATCCCCTGTCGGGACCTGTTCGTATCGGTTGCTGCTGTGCCATAGGGCTTGTGGGGCTTGTTGTCTGGTGCTGACGATGTCAGCGGAATAATGGAATTGGGGGTAATTGAAATAGTAAGTTGCGTCAGGAGTGAACTGTCTCCTATCAGCCTGTTGACGGTCGCCGCCCGAAGCGAATTATCCCCAATGAATGCCGCCGCTACATCACGCGAGTAGAGAGTACGAACAGCCCTGCCTCGGTTGGCAGTTCCGCCCGCTACTCCAATCGTTGCAGATATGGGTGTCAGCGTCAGCATGGGGTACGTCCTCCTTTGTTTATTCTGCAAAGGTACTACATATTTTCCGAATAACCATAACTTTTTCGAGAAATTTTTGGAAAATTTTCACTGTCCCCAGTTCACCCCCTTTTCACCCCCCTGTCAATTACCTGTCCTCGCCCTCAAAAATGCCCTCAGAAATCACCGCACTTTCCTTCAGAAATCACCTAGAAAACCTTCGGAAATCACGGTAAAAAGTTCCAGAAATCACCGTGATTTCCTCAAGAAGTTGCCGTGATTTCTTGCAGAAGTTGCCGTGATTTCTTGCAGAAGTTGCCGTGATTTCCGCAAGAAGTTGCCGTGATTTCTTGCAATTATTGCGGTGATTTCGCCACCATGCAAAGGTCATAGTTAAACCAAAAATCGGACTGACAAAGCGCCAGCCCGATTATTTACCTGTTTACTTTTTTATCTTTTTACCATATCACTTAATCACGACCCTGAGCTTCGCTCGAGCTCGTTCCCGTTTGGAAGAACTCGAGCAAGCTCAGTTCTTCTCTCACTTAATCACGACCTTAACACCGTTATTAATATACACGCCCTTCTTCGCGGGCTTGCCGTCAAGCTTCCGTCCGTCGAGGGTGTACCATGCGCCAGCCTGGCTCCCCTCCCTTTGGAGGGGCTGGGGGAGGCTGGTTGTTTCCTCGCCCCCGAAGAACAGGCGTGTGGTGCTGACTTCGCTGGCGCTGAGTCCCTTCAGCTTGAAGTAGGCGCGGCAGGCACCGATGCTGGCACCGCTCAGCGGCCAGTACAGCGTGTTGTTATCGCCGAGGAAGAGTATGCTACGGTTCTCGCTGTCAAACGACATGTAGTCGTAGGTGCCAAGGAAAGTGATGCTCTTCCCGTCACCCAAGTCACATTCCACATTGTGGGTTGTCTTGTCGATGGTGACGTTGGTGAACACGGGATCCGTGATATTGGTGCCGTTAGACCACTTGATGATGTAGGGTTTGCCGGCCTCAATGCTTGTCACGGGGGCTACTCCGTTGACGGTGCCATCGCTGACGGCGGGTGTGAAGTTCAGCGTCAGCGTGCCGTCATTAAACTCAGCATTATCCAGAGTGCGGATGTCAGCATCGGACAGCTGCGAAGCATCTAACTCATCTTCGTCGAGCGAGAACGGCAGGCACAGCGTGTTCCAATATCCGTCCTGCCAAAGTGTGCGGCCGCTTAGGACGACATTAACGGTTTCGCGGTCGTAATCCTCGATATCCGCGCTGTTGTCGGAGCCCGCGTCAGCCAGGCCGAGAACTCCCTCAATAGTAACATCGTCGATGCCGACACCATAGCCATAACCATCCGTCATCTCGAAGGCAATCTGATAAGTGGCACTAGGATTGGGCAGCAAATATTCAGCCTTTGTCCATTCTTCATGTGCTTCTTCAGTAGCATCAATCTGTATCCATTCAGCATCCGGCGCAGTGCGATAGTACACAGCGAACTTATCAATGTCGCTTTGCCATTTACGGTTGATATACCAGAAAGAAAGGACAGGACAAGTGAGCGAAGAAAGGTCAAACACAGGAGTCATCAACTTGGTGATATTACCTTTCGTTTTGTGCACTATTTTGGCATTGTAAGTGCCTGTATGGGCACCTGTACTGCTTACATAGTCGCCAGTGCCGACAGTCCATGTGCCTTTGCCGTCTTGACTCCAGCAGGAAGAAAATGCGCCGACTTCAAAACCCTCGCTCCACGGGAAGGTGGTAATGGCCACACATTGGGTGCTGAAGACGAAGGACGTTGACCAGGTATCCTCGCCGGCGCAGGTGGGCTGCACCTGTACTGTGTAGGTGGTGGCTACGTCTAACCCTGTAAGCGTATAGGGGTTGGTCACATTAGTCTTGGTTGTCCAGCTCTCGCCGTCGGTTGTGTAGCGCAGGTTGAAGGTCTCTATTCCGTAGCCGTTCCAGCTGATGACAGCCCTTGTGGTGGTGACATTAGTAGCGTCAAGGCCGTCAGGTGTCTGGCACTCACTGACAGTTTCGAAGATGACCTCTTCGCTCCATTTACTGTAACCATCGCCGCAGTTGGCACGCACTCTGGCAGAGTACACAGTCTCAGGAGTCAAGCTTGTGAGGGTGAAGGGGTTGCTGTCGGCATCGATAATCTTGGTATTGTTTTCCGCGTCCGTCAACTCGATTTGCCAAGCGTTGGCTTGCCCGGTCTCGGTCCAGCTCAACTGGGCGGAAGTAGCGGTGATGCCCGATTGGGGAGCGGTAAGGCCAGTGGGTGTCTTGCAGGTAATCACTTCAATGCTGACATTATCGATGGCCGCGGGAGGATTGTTGCCTGTGGTATTATCGTTTCTCCAAGCAAACACCATCATATAGGTGCCGGCAGTGGCAATATTGATTTCGCTGCTTTCAAACGATTGCCAATCCGATTTCAGGTTAAGCTTTGTTCCACCATCAAGGGCAATCCAGCCAGTGGGCAGATTGTTATAGAAAGTACCACTGGGAACAGAAGGAGCATATACTCCTGCAGTGAGGGTTACCGATGAAGGCACCAAAGCCACCCTCAAGTAGTCATACGTGGTTTCACCATCGGCCTTCCAGTCGTATGAGAAGACGTAGGTGCCGGCCTCGAAGTTGAACATCTTGGTGGCATACACCATAGTGTAACTGTTGTTGGTGTAAGCATTGGTGGTGCCGCCGTCGTTAGAGACGTAGATGGCGTATGTGCCCTCGCCGTTGCTGGTGGCTGTGCCGTATGCCCATGCGTTGGTGAGATCGCCGTTCACGAACAGCCAACCGTTGGTGCTTTCAAAGTCGTTGAAATAAGGCAGATTGACGGGCGTCTGTGTAGTGGAAAAGCTCACGGTCTTGCTGTATTCGCTTGAGCCGTCAATATTGCCGCAATCGGCCTGCACATGCACATAGTATGTGGTTGATTCGTCAAGGCCGTGGAAAGTATAGGTGGGGTCCTCATTGACAGTTGCATACGAAGGACTGGTGAAATTGGCATCGGTGGCATACTCAATCTTCCAACTGGTCTCGCTGCCGCGTGCTGTCCAAGTGATGGTGGCCCCGTCGCCGGTGATGCTGTTGGCTGTCACTGCAAGACCAATGGGCTTGATGCAGGCGGGGGCTTCGCAAATGACGATGTCATCGATATAGACACTATTGGTGGTTCTGCTTGAGGTAGCGGCATCAATCATGATGACCACATAACTATCGTTGCAGTCGTCTGGTATGATGTATTCGAAAGGTTCCTCGGGATAAGAAGTTGTCAAAGTTTGCTCGGCAATCTTCTTAAAGGTGCTGGCATTGAAAGGATTTGTCATCGTCCCGATCTTAAAGGTGCTGGCCGTGGTAGCTCCTTTGGCATACAGCGTTATCTGCTTGCCAGTCAGATTCTCCATCGGAGGCAGAATGGCGTACTGCGGTTGCGGGTCGTAATCGTTAGAGCTTGAATAATACGAATTGAATCTCAGGCAATTGGGCGATGAGTTGGCATAAGAACTAACAAGACAGGGATAGGAAGAATAACTGCTATTGGTGCAGGTGTTGATACGGCTCCAGCAGTTGGGCAGAACACCGGTAGCTGCTGTATAGCTGTCGAAGTTCTCCATCCACGGGTAGGCGGTGACTGTTTCACAATCGGTGTTGAACTGTAGCACATCGCTCCATGAGCCAAAGTCTTCTCCACCGCAGTAGGCGCGTACTCTGGCATAGTAGTGGGTGTTGTGCTGAAGGCCGGTAATGCCGTATGTGGGACTGCTGACGATTACTTCTGTTGCATCCTCGAAGTTGCCGGCAGCGCTGTAAGCCACCTGCCACTGTGAGGCCTCTCCGGCAGTCCAGGTGAGGGCAGCGGAAGTTGTGGTGAGACTATTCACTGCCAAGCCAGTCACATCGGCAGAGCAGGTCACTTTCGTGATGCTCACGTTGTCAATGGCAGCAGGAGGATTGTTGCCGCTGCTGGTGTCGTTGCGCCAGGCGACGACAAGATAATAGTTGCCGGCAGCGACGTTAATGGTCTGCGTCTTGCTTTGCCAGGCAATAGACTGGTTTAGCTTACTTCCACCATCTAAGGCTATCCAGCCGGTAGGCAGATCGCTATAAAAATAACCATTGGGGACAGAAGGAGCACTTGTTCCTGCGGTGAGCGTCACGGTGGCGGGCACCAAAGCCACTCTCAAGTAGTCATGCGTGCTTTCACCGAAGGCTATCCAGTCGTATGAGAACTCATATTTGCCTTCGACGAAGTTGAGGATCTTGGTGGCATAAACCATAGTGCCGCTGTCGTTGGTATAGGCATTGGTGGTGCCGCCGTCGTTGGAGACATAAAGGGCGTGCGTGCCGCCGTTGTTGGTGGCGGTGCCCCAAGCCCAGACATTGGTGCATGTGCCGTTGATGAGTTCCCATCCACAGGACGTACCCTCGAAGTTGTCACTCCAGCTGTCGCCTACTGCAGTTGCAACTGCAGTGGTGGTGAAGCTGACGGCACTACTCCAGGGGCTGTATCCTTCCTGACCTATGGCACGCACCTTGGCGGTGTAGGCGGTGAGGGTGGCGAGAGAGTTAAATGTGTAGGATTTCTCGTTGACGGTGATGAGTTGTGTCTCGTCATCGTTCAGGCATATCTGCCACTGTGTGGCTGTGCCGTTCTCCGTCCACGTGAGTATTGCTGTGTTAGAAGTGATGGCGCTAACCGTCAGGTCGGTTGGTTTAGGATAAGCAGAAACCTCCTCCACGGTGACATCGTCCAAGTAGATGTAGGCATCGTTGTAAGCATAGTTGGAGGTGCCTTTGAAGACGATGACCACATCCTGCCCAGCGTAGTCGCTAAGGTTGATGGGATTGTGCTCTGTCCAGCTGGTTTTGCCTGTCAATTCTGTGGCAAGAGCTGTGGTGTAAGTGTTACCGCCATCAGTGGAGATATACACCGAGAAGTCGCCGCCAGCAGGGTTTTTATACCAGAAGCTCAACTGCATCGGCGTGTTTGCCGGCAGGCTCAGGACAGGAGTCTTCAGGAAGTTGGTTTTACCATCGGTGTTAATATAGGAATCGAAACGCACACACTTCGAGCCGTCGTGGCTTGTACCGTTAGTGGCGCCATTGCCAGAGGTGTTGGTATTGTAGCACCATTTGTCTGAAATGTTTGTGATTGTACCATCGCTGTTGTCCCAGCAATTAGGGATGGAGTAAGCCGTGGTAAGACCGTTAAAATCCTCCGTCCACGGGAATGTGGTGATGGCGGTGCAATCAGTGTTGAAGCTGACTGTACGCCAGCCGCTGGTGGCATCGGCATCGCATACGCTTTGTGCCCGTACGTCGTATGTCGTTGATGGCGTGAGGCCGGTGAGCGTAAATGATGTTCCGGTGGTGCTGCTTGCAATAGTAGTCCAGTTGTCTGCTGAAGCCAGCTTATATTGCACATTGTAGGTGCCGCTGCCGCCACTAAAGGTCAAGGTTGCTCCATCGCTGGTGATGTCGCTTACGGACAAGGTCGGCATATTGCAGACAGTAACGCTACCAAAAGCGTAGGTAAAGGTGGTCTTGGGGAGGAACATTACTCCACCACTACCATATTGACTGCCACTGTGCCATGCAGTATTACCAGTCTGGCTTACGCCATAGAAAGAAGCTGATTTCCAGTTGCCTGCCACACTAACGTATGTGCCAATCAACAGGTTGCCACCTCCGTAGGGGTAAGGCTCGTCAAATTCCACAGTTAATTCCGTTCCGGTGGCATCAAAACTTGCCTCCTTGACCACGGTGAATGAACTGGGGCCTGTAATACCCGTCAGAGTTGTTGCTTCCACCTCGCCGACATACACTTGGTGAGTGCCTGTCCAAGCCTCACTAGCGGACTTCGAGATGTAAAACTTCATTGCAGTGATGGTACCGCCTGTCATATTCTCCAACTGGTCGCTGGGGATGATAAATTCGGAAGCGGCTCCTTGTGTGTCTGCGTAGGTACCATCGAATGGAATAATGCCACTGGTGTTCGTCCCGTCATACACGGTGAGTGTCTCTTCTGCCCATGCCATTGTAGTGGTGAGCAGGGCGATGAGTAGCGTCATGGCTGTGCGGGCCAGCCTGGTTTTATACTGTTTCATACGCTTAATCGTTTTGTTTGTTAATTATTGTCCTCTGTTCAATGTTATCACTACGCGGAGTTAGTACATATCTTCATCCTCATCGTCGTCCTCGCCCCAGACGTTGCCGGTGCGGGAGCGGCCGTTCTGACTGCTGCCACTGGTGCCGCCAGTGATACCCGTATTGGACTTAACATCGGTTACAGTTGGGCTGGCATTGAGGAGGCTGCCCTGTTGCTGAATCCTTACCACCAGCGTGGCAGGCTTTACATAATTCTTTTTCATAAAGCTTATATTTTGTTTATTATTACTTACTTAATCACGACCTTAAGCTAAAGCTTGAGCTCGCTCACGCTCGATAAAGCATGAGTAAGCTCTGCTTTATTCTCACTTAATCACGACCTTAACACCATTATTAATATACACGCCCTTCTTCGCGGGCTTGCCGTCAAGCTTCCGTCCGTCGAGGGTGTACCATGCACCAGCCTGGCTCCCCTCCCTTTGGAGGGGCTGGGAGAGGCTTGTCTCTATTTCGCCGAAGAACAGGCGTGTGGTGGCGATGTCGCCGGCGCTGAGTCCGTTCAGCTTGAAGTAAGCGCGGCAGGCGCCGATGCTGGGAATGTTGCTGCCGTCGGGCTGCGGCCAGTACAGCGTGTTGTTATCGCCGAGGAAGAGTATACTGCGGTCCTCGTTAGCAAACGACATATAGTCGTAGGTGCCAAGGAAAGTGATGCTCTTCTCGTTACCCAAGTCACATTCCACATTGTGGGTTGTCTTGTCGATGGTGACGTTGGTGAACACGGGATCCGTGATATTGGTGCCGCTGGCCCACTTGATGATGTAGGGCTTGCCGGCCTCGATGGCAGTCACGGGGTCTACTCCGTTGACGGTGCCATCGCTGACGGCGGGTGTGAAGTTCAGAGTCAGCGTGCCGTCATTAAACTTAGCATTATCCAGAGTGCGGATGTCGGCCCCCACCAACGGAGATGCGGCTATCTCATCTGCGTCGAGCGAGAACGGCAGACACAGCGTGTTCCAATATCCGTCCTGCCATAATGTGCGGTCGCTGAGGGTGACGTTGGCCTGCTTGCCATTAGCGGCGGCTATCTGGACGCTGTTGTCGCTGTTGTCGGCCAAGTAGATGTCTCCTTGTGTAAAGGTGGCTACAAGGTCTCTGTCGGCAGTAGCTGTGAAGCTGTATTCCAAATCACTTGAGACCCCAACTCCGTTTTCTTTCCAGCCAGTGAAGAAGTAACCCTCGACAGGTGTGGCGGTCACAACACAGGTCTCGCCATAGTTGAAGGTGCCATTGTCAGTAGAAGGATCCGGACCTTCCACGATGGTGATGTCATCGATGGATATGAACCATTGGTCGTTGCAGTCATGATGGCGGATTGCGATATAGCCCATGCCTCTGTAATCACTCAAATCAACGGTATATGGCGTTTCGGTATATCCAGCCGAGGACAAAGATAAAGTCCAAGTTTCAACGGTCTCGAAATCGTCCGCGTTGGTGTTGCCGGTCTTGGATACCATCACAGAGAACGTCTCTGCACAATAATCGGTGTTTCTGGCGCCTGCGTAGAAGGAGATGCTTCCGCCCAAGCGTACCTGTGGAGAAACGAGATAGTTGTCGGGAGTGACAGGGGTTCCAGAACCACTTGAAGAGCCAGAGATATATGACTCGGAGAGCATGAATCCATTGGAGCTGTTGTGACCGTAACCGGTGGAGAAGTCGTTGTTGGAGGTGGGGTAAGCGGTGTTATGCATCCAGCTGTTAGGCGAGGTGGTGGTGCCTTGGAAGGTCGTCCATCCTTGCCAGCCGTCCTCGAAGTCATATATGAGCTCGTTTCCGTTGTCACTGTTGCCTCTGTTGCCGCCAACGGTGACGATGCCGCCCTCGGTAGGATCGGCAGTAGCGGTAATCGTATAGCTGTTCGGCGTGAAGTTGGCGATGTATTTACCAGCAGTAGCTGCGCTCACGGTGAAGCTGTATTCGGCATTGGTGCTCACCACAGTACCTTTCTTTGTCCAGTTAGTGAAGGTATATCCCTCGTTGGCGGTGGCGGTCAGCGTGGCAGTAGTGCCTGGGTCGTAGGTGCCTGCACCGGTGACGGTGCCTGCGTTTGCTATATTGGCACTGACGGTGATTGCTACGGGATCGGTGGGCGCATTGCCGGGAGTGTAGGCGAAGGTGGTCTTGGGCAGGAAGTCCTGCTGACTGATGGAAGTTCCATAGCCACCAATTGAGGCACCGGTGGCAGAGACGCCTATCCAGGTGCAACCACTGAACTTACCACTAACGGTTTGTTTGATGCCAATCATAAGATTGCCGCCCAAATATTGATAAGGGGTATCCAGAGTAACCACCATTTTGTCATCGCTGATTTCAAGATGAGCTTCGTTCATCACCTTGGTCATCGTGCCCCAATCGACAAGTGCCGACAAGGTGGTTTCGGTTGTTTCGGCCATATAAACCTCAAACTGGGCACCGTCCCAGTGAGGATTGGTACCCGAAATGGAACCGTAGAAGGTCATCTCGTTGATGGTGGCCCACTGCATGGCAGCGAGTTCGCTGGCGGGGATGATGAACTGACTGTATGATTTGTCGTCAACATAGAGACCATAAACCGGCACATGGCTATTGGTTTCTATGCCGTCGTTCACAGTGAGTGTATAAGCATCGGTGGGCGTGAAGATGAGGGTCTTGCTCCATGCGCTCTCTTCCTCGCCTCCGATACTTGCTTTCACGCGGGCATAATAAGTGGTCTCGGCAGTGAGGCCAGTGAGATTATATGCGGGAGTGCCGCTAACGTTGACCGACGTGGCACCTGTGAAGTCGGCAGCCGTACCATATTCCAGCACCCAGTTGGTGGCCTCGCCTGTCTCTGTCCATGTCAATGTGGCGATGGAACCATTACCTGAGGTAAGCGTAGCTGTCAGGTTTGTGGGTTTGGGTATTCCTTTCATGACAACAAAGTTGTCCATAAAGGTGGCAGTGCAGTATTGGCTCTCGCCACGCAGGATGATGTAGCAGGTGCCACTCATAGGGATAGGCAGCTCGTAGGTGTACCAGCCAGCGGCATCTTCGGTAGGAACAATGCTGTTTCCCACATTGTACTGGCGAGGAATGAAAGCCATCTCGGTGGCACCTTCAATGTTGCCGTCGCTACTGGCAAAGACTCTGATACCCTCAGACGCAAACGAATCACTATAAGTGTTGTTATTACGATAAATATCAAAGGTGAACACGTAATGATTGCCTGACAGCGTCATCTCGGGGAGTCTCAGCATGGTCATTGTGCCCGCTGTTTGGTCGGGCAGCTGCAGCTGCTGGGTAGTGTTGCCATTATTATTTGTTACAATTTTAAAGACATAGTTACCATCGCCCTCAACATGCTCATTCACCCAGCAGGGATGAGTGAGGTCACCTTGGATGAAGCCCTCGAATGTCTCTGTCCACGGGAATGTTGTGATGGCATCACAGGCAGTATAGAAGTTGCCTGCTGCATATTCACTTTCAATACTGCCGACAAGGGCTTTCACACGGAAATTATAATAAGTGCCAACTTCCAGACCTGTGAGGTTCACCGAGTTGCCCGTCACTGTAGCCTCGGTGCTCCATGCTCCTTCGCTGGCCTTCTTGTACTGGTAGGTATAGCCCGTGACTATGCTTGCAGGAGCCGTCCACGACACGGTAACCGAAGTTGTTGTTACATTAGAGAATGTCAGTGCTGTTGGCTTGGTGAGAACGACAGTGAAGTCCTTGGTCCATGAGCCAGAGTATCCGCTGCCGCTCTTGGCGGTGATGGTCATGGAGTAAGTGCCCATTTCCTTCACCTCGCTCACGGGGCTGCCGTCCTTGGTGAGGGCAACGGTATAATGGGTGTCTTTTGTCAGCGTGGTACCGTCGGCATCCTTCACGGTGGGAGTGACGGTGATTGTCGAGCCGGTGTATGCGTAAGATGCATCGATGCCGGTGATGGTGCAGGGAACATAATAGTTGTTGCCATCGACAAGGGTCAATTGCTTGTAGATCTCGTTGGCGGGAGCGGTGGCATAGACCATGGTGCCCGCACCAGCGATGTAAGCGCTATTCGTCAGCGTGGGGCTGGCGGTGTAGTATGCACCATTGTTGGTGTAGTTCATAGTACTGTTTTCGTTGCGTATGGCAATGGGATGGAAGCCATTGGAGGCTGTTCCCGTATAGCTGCCCTTGAACAGACAGTTCTCAATGGTCAGCGTGTTGCCGTCGCACCAGCCTTGGAAGCCGCCGGCATAGTTGTCGCTGTTGGACATGGTGCCGCTGAACACGGTGTTGCGGATGACTACGGTCGCCTTCACGCCATGCCCCAGCACACCGCCCATGTGCCGGTTGCCTGATGTGGCAGGTACGGAAACATTGACATTGACCACACAGTTCTCTATGGTGTTGGTGCCTTCCCTCGTGAAGCCCACAAGACCGGCAGCATGGGTGGTGCCGGTGACGCTGCCCGTCACGGTCAGGTTCTTGATGGTCGCCCCGCTGATGTTGCGGAAGGGGGCGGCACCTTGTGCCTCCGTGTCGGTGATGTTGACATGGAGCGTCTTGTTGTTGCCGTCGAAGGTGCCCTTGAACGATTTGTTGGCGTTGTTATCACCATTCACGCCGACGATGTCCGTGACAGCGCTTGAGCTGTTGTCGAATAAGTCGGAGAGCTTCACGGTCTCGCCCTCATACGAGTAGCCGCCGTTGACGTCTGCGGCGAAGGTTGCCCAGTCGGTGGCATCGTTGATGACATACGGTTCGGTGGCTGTGCCGCTTCCCGACAAACTTTGTGCCCAAGCCCCAGTGACGGAGGTGAGCAGGGCTACGAGTAGCGTCATAGCTACGCGTGCCAGTCTGTTTTTAGTTGTAAAATGATTCATACGCTTAATGGTTTTTGTGTTTATTTGGGTGCAAAGTTACACAATTTATTTAATATAAGGTGTAAAATTCCACTTTTTTTTGACCTGAACATTACAAAAGATGTTATTATTTGAAACATTTCTTTTGCCCATAACCATCGGATTAACTCTTGCGAATGTTGTATAAATTAATAAATCGGACTGACAAAACGTCAGCCCGATGAGTGGAAGTGGAGGGAGTCGTCATCGACGTAAGTCGCTTTGTACCTTTAGGTCAAAGAACCCTCACGAGGGTGAGACTCGCGAACGAAACAAAGTGGAAGTGGAGGGAGTCGAACCCTCGTCCGCACAAGGAAACCATATGCTTTCTACATGCTTATCTTGGCCTTCGTTTTCGTGCTGCAACAAGACCCAAGCCACCAATTGCAACCTTATCCCCTAAAACTTCATCCCGCCATCGGGGCCTGACAAGACTATTTCCGATTTAACCTGCGCCGCTTG
>JAEEVT010000025.1 GCA_016291005.1 Prevotella sp.
AGAAAATGTTTGAGAGCCGACTGTTCTTTGTCGACAAGCTCATCGACATGGGGGCTCAGATTATCCTCTGCGACCCGCACCGTGCCGTGGTTGTGGGCCACGACAGGAAGGTCACGCTCCGTGGTCAGCGCATGTCGAGCCCTGACATCCGCGCCGGTATTGCCCTGTTGATAGCTGCCATGAGTGCCAACGGCACCAGCACCATCAGCAACATTGAGCAGATAGACCGCGGCTACCAGGACATCGAAGGCCGCCTCAATGCCCTCGGTGCAAAGATAGAAAGGATATAACACTTATGATAAAGGAATCAGAAGTCTACCGCATTGGTCGTTTGGGCAAGGCTCACGGCATCAAGGGCGAGGTGTCGTTCCAGTTCGACGACGATGTCTTCGACCGTGTGGATGCCGACTACTTGGTGCTTGACATTGACGGCATCCTGGTGCCCTTCTTCATGGAGGAGTACCGTTTCCGAAGCAACAGCGTCTGTCTGGTGAAATTCTGCGACGTGGACACCCAGCAGCGAGCCTCGGAACTGACAGGATGCGACGTCTACTTCCCTCGCGCCCTGGCCGACGATGATGATGAAAACCTCTCCTTAGCCAGCCTCGTAGGCTTCACGATAGTTTCCGCTCCCGACGCTTCCTCAGAGATGTCCGCACCCGACGGTTCCTCAGAGATGTCTGCGCCCGACGGTTTTCCCGTCGGAACCATCGCCGCCATTGATGACCAGACGGCCAACATCCTCTTTGAACTGGAGGACGGCACGCTGATTCCTGCCAACGACGACTTAATAATTGACATAGACACCACCAAACGCCAAATTACGATGTCCCTTCCCGAAGGATTACTGGCGCTTCACTAGTGAATACTGAACGATGAATGGTGGACTGTGAATAGTGAACAATGAATAGTGAATAACGATATATGAAAAAGAAACAAATAGCCATACTCGGCTCTACGGGTTCGATTGGCACTCAGGCACTACAAGTCATAGAGGAGCACAGCGACCTTTATGAGGTGTACTGCCTGACTGCCAACAACAAGGCAGAACTGCTGGCCGAGCAGGCACACCGCTTCAAACCTGCCGCGGTGGTCATTGCCAACGAAGAGCACTACGACGACCTTAAGCATCTGATGGCCGACCTGCCAGACATTAAGGTATATGCCGGCAAACAGGCTCTCGATGAAATCGTGGAGGCGGAGCCTATAGACACGGTACTCACCGCTATGGTGGGCTTTGCCGGACTGTCGCCAACCATCCATGCCATCCGAGCCCGCAAGGCCATCGCCTTAGCCAACAAGGAGACATTAGTCGTGGCGGGTGAACTCATCTGTCAGTTAGCTAACCAATACCGTGTGCCCATCCTGCCTGTCGATAGCGAACATTCGGCTATCTTCCAGAGCTTGGCCGGAGAGGGCGACAACCCAATAGAAAAGATTCTGCTGACGGCCTCTGGCGGTCCCTTCCGTCAGTTCACCCTGGAACAGCTCCAGCACGTCACCAAGGCCGATGCCCTGCGACATCCCACATGGGACATGGGTGCAAAGATTACCATCGACTCGGCGACGATGATGAACAAAGGCTTTGAGGTCATAGAGGCGAAATGGCTCTTCGGAGTACAGGCCTCGCAAATTCAGGTGCTGGTACATCCGCAGAGTATCGTCCACTCGGCAGTCCAGTTCTGCGATGGTGCCGTCAAGGCTCAGCTCGGTGTGCCTGACATGCGACTGCCCATACAGTATGCTTTCTCCTATCCTGACCGACTGCCGTTGAGTGGCGACAGGCTGGACTTCTTTGCACAGAAGCTGGAGTTTTTCGAGCCTGACCTGAAGAAGTTCCGTTGTTTAGCCCTGGCTTTCGAAGCCATTCTCAAAGGCGGTAACATGCCGTGTATTGTCAATGCCGCCAACGAGATAGTCAACCGCGGCTTCCTGGAAGACCGTTGTACGTTCCTCCAGATGAGCGACATCATCGCAGAGACCATGCAGCGTGCCACATTCTCGGCTAAGCCCGACTACGACACCTACATCCAGACCGATGCCGAAGCCCGCCGCATAGCCAATTCAATGTTAATTAAGAATTAAGCGTTATAAAATGGAAGTATTTTTAATCAGAGTATTACAGTTCATGTTGGCCATCAGCCTTCTGGTGTTGCTCCACGAGGGTGGCCACTTCTTCTTTGCCAAACTTTTCGGAGTAAGGGTCGACAAGTTCTACCTTTTCTTCGACTGGAAGTTCAGTCTGTTTAAATTCAAACCCAAGAACAGCGACACCGAATATGGTATCGGTTGGCTGCCATTAGGCGGCTATTGCAAGATTGCCGGTATGATAGACGAGAGCTTCGACACGGAGCAGATGAAACAGCCCGTACAGGATTATGAGTTCCGTGCCAAGCCCACCTGGCAGCGCCTGCTGATTATGATTGGCGGCGTGCTGGTGAACTTCCTGCTGGCCTTGTTCATCTACGCACAGATCCTGTTCTGGTGGGGCGACACCTATATCCCCGTGAAGGACATGACCTTAGGTATGAAGTTCAACCAGGAGGCAAAGTCGTATGGTTTCAAAGACGGTGATATATTAATAGGTACGGACGCGAAAGCTTTCAAGGACTTCAGCGCCGACCTCTACCGCGACATTTCAACAGCTCACCGCGTAGACATCATCCGCGACGGCAAGCCCATGAGCATCACGCTGCCTGGCGAACTGAACCTCCTCGGCATGCTGAAGGCCGACCCGTCGTTTGTCCGTCCGTTACTTCCGGCACAAGTCGATAGCGTCCTGCCCAACACTCCAGCAGCCAAAATCGGCATGAAGGCTGGCGACCGCATTGTGGCTCTCAACGACTCAGTCATTGACTCCTACAACGAATTCGTTGACCAACTGGCCCGTCGTGCCGACATGCTGGCTACGGCCACTACTGCCGCTGACTCGCTGAAAGCACGCACAGTGGTCGTAGCGTTTGGTAATGACGCCCGTATCGATACGACAGAGGTTACGCTAACCCCAGATCTCAAGTTAGGCTTTACCGTCAAGACTTTTGCTGCCCTTTACAAACCTACCACCATCGAGTACGGTTTCTTCGAGAGCATCCCTGCTGGCATCAAGTACGGCTTCCACGTCCTGGCATCCTACGTCGACGACATGAAGTACGTCTTCTCGGCTGAGGGAGCCAAGTCGTTAGGAGGTTTCGGAGCCATCGGCAGCCTGTTCCCGCCCACTTGGGACTGGTATATGTTCTGGAAGATGACGGCTTTCCTCAGCATCATCCTCGCCTTCATGAACATCCTGCCCATCCCGGCACTCGACGGCGGCCATGTGCTGTTCCTGCTATACGAGATGATTACCCGCCGCAAACCCTCGGAGAACTTTATGATCAAGGCTGAGTACGTAGGTTTCGGCATCCTCATCCTGCTGATGGTCTTTGCCAACTTAAACGACATCCTACGCTGGTTAGGCTACATGTAACAGCAAGACTGCAAGACAACCATCAAAAATCACGGCAATTTCCTCCAGAAGTTGCCGTGATTTCTTTCAATTATTGCCGTGATTTCCTCAAGAAGTTGCCGTGATTTCTTGCAATTATCACGGTGATTTCTTGAGGAAATCACCATAGTTTTTGGAGCTTACTCTCCTATCAGTTCCCGGATAGCCTTATTGCACTTGTCGGCATTGATGGGTTTGGAGAGGAAATTGTTACATCCTGCCTCCATTGCTGCCACACGGTCGCTGTCGAAAGCGTTAGCCGTCAGGGCGATAATGGGCAGGTCGGGATTCTCCTTCCGGATATTACGGGTGGCCTCCAGACCGTCCATCACGGGCATCTTGATGTCCATCAGCACAAGGTCCGGCTTCTCCGACAAGGCCATTTCAACTGCTTCCTGGCCGTTGCGGGCTCGGAAGAACTCGTAATTCTTCTTCAGTACATACGTCATCAACATATAGTTGCTGTCGTTGTCTTCTGCTACTAAGATTCGTTTCATAATTATCTGTTTTCTTTTTCTAATCGTTTCTTGAAATGCTTTATACCTTTTGGTCAAAGAATTTTCAACTTACTGTCTGCCTCCTTGGCTTGAGTAGGCTGCTCCCTCATGAGCGCCCTCACCAGGGACGTAACCCTTCCAACGCCAGAGCTTCGTCATATCCTCGAGCGTCTTTCCCTTTGTCTCGGGCACCAGACGCCATACGAACAGGGCGGCAATGATGCAGATGATGCCATAGAGTCCGTAGGTAAACCAGTGGCCGAAGTCATCGCCCTCGGTGAGGTGCATGTTGAACATGGGCACGAAGGTCGATGAAACGATGAAGTTGAATATCCACTGGAAGGCCACGGCAATGGCCACAGCAGCACCACGGATGGTGTTGGGGAATATCTCGGCAATGAGTACCCAGCAAATGGGTCCCCATGAGAACATGAACGACGCACTATAGACCATGATACTCAAGGCCGTCACGAGTTCAAGTCCTGCATGTCCGAATGTCACCGCCACGCCAAAGGCACCGAGTGCCATACCGAGTGATCCCGAGATGAGCAGCGGCTTGCGGCCCCACTTCTCCACGGAGAAGATGGCCACAAGGGTAAAGACAATGTTGACAACACCCATGAATACGGTAATGACCATCGGGTTCTCCATGCCCATATCGCCAAAGATACGCGGAGCATAGTAGAGTACGGCATTGATACCTACTGCCTGCTGGAACACGCTGAGCATGATGCCGATGAAGATACACATTGCACCATAGGACATGAGTTTCTCGGTCTTCTGAACCAGCGTCTCTTTGATAGCTTGAAGGATGAACTGGCCACGCTCGCTACCGTTTATCTTCGTCAGTACCTGAAGTGCATGCTGGTCTTTGCCAACAGAAACCAGATAACGCGGCGACTCCGGCACGAAGCAGATAAGCAGGGCGAAGAGTCCTGCCGGCACAGCCTCGCTACCGAACATGTAACGCCAACCTGTGGTGACCGTCCATTGTGCAGCGGGATTAATGGCAGCCAGACCTTTGCCCATCTCCTCCACGAGTGGCTGGATGTGTTCGCCAAGGATGAAGAAGTTGACGAAATATACCACCAACTGTCCGAAGATGATGGCAAACTGGTTACACGAAACCAACATACCGCGTATGTTCGACGGGGCTATCTCGCTGATATACATCGGGCAGATGGCCGAAGCCAGTCCCACACCGATACCTCCGATGACACGGTAGAAGTTGAACATGATCAGCAGCGAGTAGTTTGGTTCTCCATGAGTAAAGAACAGGAACTCCGGTTCCATCGAGCCGAGGGCTGAGATAAAGAACAACAAACCGGCGATGACCAGCGAGCGCTTACGTCCGAGGTTGGTGGCCAGAAAGCCCGAGAGTGCCGAACCGATGATACAACCTATCAGCGCGCTGGCCGAGGTAAAACCGTGCCAACCATCAGTATAGGCAAAGTCCTTTGACTCCATGAAAAATGCCTGAAGACCCTTTTCGGCTCCAGAGATGACTGCCGTGTCATAACCGAACAGAAGTCCGCCTAAGACGGCAACCAAGACAATTGAGAAAAGGTAGGCCGAGCTACCTCGTTTTTGGTATTCCATGTTTACGTTTTTAGTTAGTTTTCGTTAAAATCGACTACAAAAGTAACGTTTTTCTTTTAAAATACTGCTGATTAGCACACTTTTTAACTATTTTTTTTGTACCTTTGGCCCGAAATAACGTTCATTGTTCAAACTTCAATGTACAGTTTATGACAGTAGCAGACTATATCAACAAACAAAATACCGACGAGCGCCGTTTCTCCTTTGAAGTGCTGCCACCGCTGAAAGGCAACGGCACAGAGGCACTCTTTGCCACCATCGACAAGCTGGTGGAATTCAACCCAGCCTTCATCAACATCACTACCCACCACTCCGAATATGTTTATAAGGAGCTGGACAACGGACAGTTCGAGCGACAGCGCATCCGCCGGCGCCCAGGCACCATCGCCATAGCAGCCGCCATACAGAACCGCTACCATATTCCTGTAGAGCCACACATCATCTGTAGCGGAACGACCATCGATCAAACGGAATACGAATTGCTGGATCTCCAATTCCTCGGCATCAGGAATCTCATGCTGTTGCGTGGCGACAAGGCCAAGGAGGACAGCCGCTTCACCCCCACCCCTGGCGGTCATGCCCACACCACCGACCTCATCCGGCAGGTGGTACGCTTCAACGAAGGCTACTTTGCTGACGGCACACCCATCAAGCACCCAGGTCCCAAATTCGACTTCGGCGTGGCCTGCTACCCAGAGAAACATGAGGAAGCGCCCAACCTGGAGCGCGACATGGAGTATCTAAAGCAAAAACAGGATCTTGGCGCCCAGTATGCCGTGACGCAGCTGTTCTATGACAACGAAAAGTATTTCTCATTCATCGAGAAAGCCCGCCAGATGGGTATCACCATCCCCATCATCCCTGGCATCAAGCCCTTTGCAAAACTCAGCCAGCTGACGGTGGTTCCCAAGACGTTCCATTGTGACATCCCCGAGGCGCTGGCCAAGGAAATTGTCAAGTGCAAGACCGACGAGCAGGCCCGCCAGTTAGGCATCGAGTGGACTACCGCCCAATGCCGTGAGCTCTATGCCCACGGTGTCCACAACATCCACTTCTATACCGTCTCAGCTGTCGACAGCGTCGCAGAAATCACCCGTCTCCTCAGCATCTGAACTTTGAACTATGTTGGTTATTATAGCGTTAAATAACGCTAATTAGCCATTATAATGCCCAAAGTTCGAAGTCGAAAGTTTAATTTTCAATTATCAATTTCCAATTTTCAATTATTCTTTGTACCTTTGTAGCCGTGTTTGAACAGGTCATAGGACAACTGGAGGTCAGGCAACGACTGATGCAACTCTTCGAAGAGGGGCGGTTGCCACATGCCATCATGCTCTGCGGCCCTGCCGGCTGCGGCAAGTTGGCGTTGGCCATTAGCTTTGCACGCGTGCTGTTATCCCAGAAGGTGGAGGGCGGCATGTTTTCTGACAGCCCGGAATACGTCGAGAGTCCCATGCTGAAGAAGCTGGAACATCCCGACCTGCATTTCACCTACCCTACTATCAAACTGCCGTCGATGGGTACCGACCATAAACCCGTCAGCGACGACTTCGCCCATGAGTGGCACGAACTGGTAATGGCCGGGCCATACTTCTCAATGACGGAATGGTTAGAACAGATGGGCGGTGAGAACCAGCAGGCCATCATCACGGCGGGCGAAAGCGACGACCTGCTGCGTAAGTTGTCGCTGAAGTCGAGCCAAGGGGGCTATAAGGTTAGCGTCATCTGGCTACCGGAGCGCATGAACATAGAGTGTGCCAACAAGATGCTGAAGCTGTTAGAGGAACCTCCTTCACAGACCGTCTTCATCATGGTGTGCCAGGAGCCGGACAAGCTTTTGGAGACCATCCGCAGCCGTGTACAGCGCATCGACGTCAGGCGCATTGCCGAAGATGACATCCGTCAGGCCCTGAAGGACAAGCGCGGACTGACCGATGATATGGCCCAGCGCGTCAGCCGTATGGCTAATGGCAGCTGGCTGAAGGCCTTGGAACTGCTGAATGCCGACTCCGAGAACGAACTATTCTTAGATATGTTCCAGAGTCTGATGCGACTGGCCTACCAGCGCAAGGTACGTGACTTGAAAGGTTGGTCGGAACGCATGGCGTCGTTAGGCCGCGAGAAACAGAAGCGTTTCTTAGAATACTTCCTGCGACTCATCCGCGAGAACTTCATGTATAACTTCCAGCAAGAGGAGCTCTGCTACATGAGCCAGCGTGAGGAGGACTTCGCCAAGAACTTCGCCCGCTTCGTGAACGAGGCAAACATCCTGCCCATCACCGACCTGGCCAATCTTGCCATCCGCGACATCGGACAGAATGCAAACGCCAAGATTGTCTTCTTCGACTTCGCCCTACAAATGATTGTACTACTCATAAAGAAGTGAAAAGTAAAATTGTAAAATAATAGCTCATTGTAAATCGTCAAATTGTTAATAATATAGATGAAAGACTATGAAATAAAGACCGGTTGCGACCGCGGACTTTGCCACCAGGCCATTGGCCGTCAAGACCGCCAGCTGAATACCTACGACTGGCTGGCTGATGTCCCCGGCAATACCGACGATACTGACCTCGTGGAGGTGCAGTTCAAGCATACCCGCAAGGGCTACTACCATAACGTCAACAACCTGGAACTGAAGAAGGGCGACATCGTTGCCGTCGAGGCCAACCCCGGTCACGACATCGGCGTGGTGACCCTGACAGGTCGATTGGTGAAACTCCAGATTAAAAAAGCTAACCTGAAGAGCAGCGAGGAGATTCGCCGCATCTACCGCATAGCCCGTCCTGTGGACATGGAGAAATTCCGCGAGGCTAAGTCACGCGAACATGCCACGATGATAGAGAGCCGCCAGATAGCCAAGAACCTCGGACTGAAGATGAAGATTGGCGATGTGGAATACCAAGGCGACTGCAACAAGGCCATCTTCTATTATATTGCCGACGAGCGGGTGGACTTCCGCCAGCTTATCAAAGACCTGGCTGCCGCCTTCCACGTACGCATCGAGATGAAACAGATCGGTGCCCGTCAGGAGGCTGGACGAATCGGAGGTACAGGTCCCTGCGGACGTGAGCTGTGCTGTGCCACGTGGATGAAGAACTTCGTCTCTGTGGGCACTTCGTCAGCACGTTTCCAGGATATCTCGTTGAACCCGCAAAAACTGGCTGGCATGTGCGCTAAGCTGAAGTGCTGTCTTAACTATGAGGTCGATAACTATGTGGAGGCCAGTCGCCGACTGCCGTCGAGAGACATCGTGCTGCAGACCCTCGATGCCGACTACTATTACTTCAAAGCCGACATTCTGGCAGGCCTCGTCACTTACTCCACCGACAAGAACATGGCTGTCAACTTGGAAACCATTACGGCAGAACGGGCTCGCCAGATTATCGAGTTAAACCGTAAGGGCGAGAAGCCCGAATCGTTAGAGGCCGACGGCCAGAACAAGACGCCGCAAGGTCCCGTCGACTTGGCTACGCAAGAGAACATTGCCCGCTTCGACCGTGCCAAAAAGAAGAAAAAGAAGAAGAAGCCGTCAGTTGACAAAGCCAAAGTTCAAGAGCCAAAAGCCAAAGTTCAAGAGCCCAAAGCTAAAAGCCAAGAGCCAAGAGCTAAAAGCCAAGAGCCAAGAGCCAAAAATCAAGAGCCCAAAGCCAAAAGCTAAATGAACAGGCACACCTTATTATATATATGCGCGTGCGTAACGGTTTTGGCCTTGACTTGTTGCAAGGGACATACCGTCTACAACCACTACGAGCATACACCTATTGCCGGTTGGGAGAAGAATGACACACTGTCGTTCCGCATCGGGCCAGTTGCCGCTACAGGAGAGTACGTTGAAGAGATAGGTCTGCGCATCAGCGCCGACTATCCCTTCACGGGACTGAACCTCATTGTCGAACAAACTCTGACGGAGGACGGCAAAAAGCCGATAATTCAGGAAGACAGAAGAACCGAGCGTAGCGACACGCTCACCTGCAGCCTCATCGACCAGCAAGGGCGTGCCAAGGGGCGCGGCATTAGCCACTACCAATATCTCTTCCACCTGACGACGCTTAAAATAAACGAAGGCGACATGTTGTATGTCGCCATTCGTCATGATATGAAACGTGAAATATTGCCTGGTATTGCCGACATCGGCGTCAAGCTTTCTGCCGTTAACCCACCTGCGAGCCAGGCTTCACGTCCTTTGTCGTCGTCACCACGCTGAGACTTTCGTCAGCATCGACAGCCGAGAGAATCATTCCCTGACTTTCAATACCCATCATCTTTCGTGGTGCAAAGTTGGCAACGAAGAGAATGCGCTTGCCGACAAGTACCGACGGGTCATCGTAGAAGGCAGCAATGCCGGAGCAGATGGTGCGGTCCTTGCCCGTTCCGTCGTCGATGGTAAACTGCAACAGTTTCTTCGATTTCGGCACGCGCTGACAGTCCTTCACCAGACCTACACGGATGTCGAGCTTCTCGAACGTCTCGAAGTCAACGTTATCCTTGATGTCGATGGGAAAACCATCGGCAGCGGAAGCTGCTGCAGCAGCCTCATTAGCCTTCTTCGTGGCTGCCAGCTTGTCTAACTGCTTCTGGATGACGTCGTCCTCTATCTTCTCGAACAGCAGCGACGGTTCGCCTAACTGATGACCTGGCTTCAACAGGTCGGTCGAGCCTAACTCGTTCCAGTCGAAGCTCTCTAAGTTCAGCATGTCACGCAACTTCTTCGACGAGAAGGGCAGGAAAGGCTCAAAAGCAATGGCGAGGTTGGCAGTCAGCTGCAAGCAGATGTTCAAGATAGTCTCGCAGCGCTTGGGGTCGGTCTTCCACACCTTCCAAGGTTCGCACTCGGTAATATAGCGGTTACCGATGCGGGCAAGGTTCATAGCCTCAAACTGGGCATCGCGGAACTTGAACTGATCAAGCAGCTCTTCTATTTTATTTTTCACATTCTTAAATTCCGCAATTGCTTGACGGTCAACGTCAAGCCACTCGCCACAGGCTGGCACTACGCCATTCCAATATTTCTTGGTCAGCTGCAAGGCACGGTTCACGAAGTTGCCATAAACAGCCACCAACTCGTTGTTGTTACGATCTTGGAAGTCCTTCCACGTAAAGTTGTTGTCCTTGGTTTCAGGAGCATTGGCCGTCAGCACATATCTTAATACGTCCTGTTTGCCGGGCATATCCACTAAGTACTCATGCAACCAGACAGCCCAGTTGCGCGAGGTCGAAATCTTGTCGTTCTCAAGATTCAGGAATTCATTTGACGGCACATTATCCGGCATAATATACTTGCCGTGAGCCTTCATCATCACAGGGAAGATGATACAGTGGAATACAATGTTGTCCTTGCCTATGAAGTGTACAAGACGAGTGTCCTCATCCTGCCACCATTTCTCCCAAGCCCCCCACTTCTCTGGTTCTTTGGCACACAGCTCGACGGTATTCGACACATAACCGATGGGCGCGTCAAACCATACGTAGAGCACCTTGCCTTCTGCACCATCGATGGGTACGGGGATGCCCCAGTTCAGGTCGCGCGTCATGGCTCGCGGCTGAAGATCCATCTCTAACCACGACTTGCACTGACCATATACGTTGGGGCGCCACTCCTTGTGACCCTCCAGAATCCATTGTTTCAGCCAGTCCTGATAGTCGTTCAAAGGCAGATACCAGTTCTTGGTTTCCTTCAACACTGGTGTCGAGCCGCTGATAGTCGACTTGGGATTAATGAGCTCCGTAGGACTCAAGTCGCGACCACACTTCTCACATTGGTCGCCGTAGGCACCCTCGTTGTGGCAATGGGGACACTCGCCCACCACGTAGCGGTCGGCCAGGAACTGCTTGGCCTCCTCGTCGTACAACTGCTCGGTGGTTTCCTCCACCAGCTTGCCCTCGTCGTACAGCTTTCGGAACCAATCAGCAGCAAACTTGTGGTGGGTTTCCGAGGTGGTACGGCTATAGATGTCGAACGAGATGCCAAATTCGGCAAACGAGTCCTTAATCATTTTATGATAACGGTCTACTACGTCCTGTGGAGTGATGCCTTCCTTACGGGCTCTAACCGTAATGGGCACGCCGTGCTCGTCGCTACCGCCAATGAACAGCACGTCCTCTTTTTTCAGACGAAGGTAACGCACGTAGATATCTGCCGGCACATAAACGCCGGCCAAGTGTCCAATGTGTACACCACCATTAGCGTATGGTAGTGCCGAGGTCACTGTAGTTCTCTTGAATTTCTTTTCTGCCATTTACTTATCTCTTTTTGATTTTGCCTTCTTCTATATAACTAACCTCAACGAGGCGTAATAAAACGCCTCTGCTTTCCGTCAGCCGAAAAGTTTGCTGCAAAGTTACAAAATAATGCTGAAATAGAAAAGCATTTTGGGATGATTAACGCAGTTCGTCCTATAAATAAACGCATTTCGAGGAAAATCGTGGAAAGTCCGCAAGGTGCCACTACGCAAATTGAAACGGATGACGGAACGAATGAGGCTTCCTCTTCGTAACCTTGACAGGCCCACTATCGCATGGAAAAAGTTTTGTGAAAATTACTGCCATACTGCCACCAGGCGGCTGAAATGCCCGTAAATAAAGGCTTCGCCGGGTGGTGGTAGTTTGGTGGGAGATGGCAGTAAGTGGCAAAAAACGGCCAAAAATGACAAAAACAAATGCAGTATATTTGGAACCAACAATAAATTGCGTAACTCTGCCATCTGAAAAGTCCTTAGGAAAGTTGACTGCTCCACCCCCTGGAGCAACAAGAAATCATTATGAAAAGTTTCAGAAATCACGGCAACTTCTGCAAGAAATCACGGCAACTTCTTCAGGAAATCACGGCAACTTCTTCAGGAAATCACGGCAACTTCTTCAGGAAATCACGGCAACTTCTGTAACTTCTCTACGTGATTTCTGAATGTTCCTTTCACAAGAGCGACACCTTTTCCTAAGGATTTCTGAAGGTTTTCTTGAGGATAGGCAATCGCAACTCGCAATTTTATATGTCGATTTGGTGTGTTTTTTGCCACTTACTGCCATCTCCCACCAAACTACCACCACCCGACGAAGCCTTTATTTACGGGCATTTCAGCTGCCTGGTGGCAGTATGGCAGTAATTTTCACAAAACTTTTCCTATGCGATGGTGGGCGTGTTTAATTCAACCAATAGGTATCGTTTAGTATATATCTATGCCGTTGACAGAGAGAGGGTCGTCCTTAAACGCACGAAGTAACAGCTTTCTCCACAACAAGTCCTCAGAGTATCTCCTCGAGGAGTTCTCGCTGGCGACCGGCAAGAATGATATGGTGGTTACCGATGGGGTCACGCAGGAAGTAGTTTGCCTGCCCTTTGTCGTCGAGTTTGATAATCTGCTGGGTACGGCAGAGGTCGGGCTTGGCCTCACTACGGATGAGTTCACCCTCGGCAATAAAGTGACGCGAGAGGTCGCCAGAGACCTTGAAGATGGTGACGGGGCCTTCTTGCATATAGCCACGAATGCCAATGCCGATACCCGACTCGAAGTGGGTGTCGAACTCATAGCGCTCCACCATATTAAGAGGTATGGTGCAATGGGAGAAGAGCATCTCACCCGTCTCTGGATTAATGCGGGAAGGGTTGGCCTGGAAACCGCTGAACCCCGTCAGCGACTGGGCAATTTTCATGGACAGCATGGCGGGAACGTCGCCCTCGCAGCCTGCCACAACACCTTCAGAGTTGAGCTTGGCAAGAGCCAGACAGCCTGTATTCCTGACGGCGGTCAGTAAGTCGAAGCAACGCATGGTAAAACCTTGCAAGTGGTGACGGGCAATGATAGTCTTCAAGCCTTCGTAGATGCGGAGGGCGCCAGGCAGAGCCTCCTGAAGTTTCTCCGAAAGAGGGGGAATTGTGTCATCAAAAGCAGGTGAAGAATCATCGGAACTATGCGACTTAAGATTTCCTTCATTGGAGGGACTTGGGGAAACTTCTAAAGTAGCAAGAAGGTCCTTCATCGGGATATCGACAAGTTCTATGCCGCAACGCCACTTAACCGTTTCCCGATTGGTGTAGCTGGCGATGAGCCAGTCGGAGGGTTGTCCGATGATACCTAAACGGCAACCGGCAAGACGCTGTTTGGCCAGTCCTACCTGTTCAAGGACTGTCAGACGATGGTTGATGTATTCTGCCGAGCCGTGAATTATTTCGCCCTGAATATTGTGCTGGCGGAGGTAGGAGAGTATCTCCAGAGAGGCAGCGAGGGAATTACTTTTGCCAGAGGTGAGCAGACGGAATGGAGTACGCGACTTCTTCTGCAATTCAGGCAGCAGACGACGGAAGATGCCCTCCGTACCACCAGTGCGAACGTAGATAAGGTCAAGGGCGTGGCTGCCATAGTCGCTGTAGTCGGAACCTTTCAACTGGTATTCTACTTGCAGGCTGTTGAGGAATTCCTGCGTATTATTGCTGACGGCCTGCTCGTCGTGCAGCTCGGAGGTTAGTGTATAGATTGAAATGTTCATGTTTCGATATTATATTATAGAATAAAGGAATGTCTGCTTCACCGGATATGATGTAAGAACTAACTTCTGATGAGGTTGCGGCTGGCATCGAGGCGGAGGAAGATGAACAGCAGGAAGGTGAATCCCCAAAGCGAGGAACCGCCATAGCTGAAGAAAGGCAAAGGTATGCCGATGACTGGCGTCAGTCCAAGCACCATGCCGACATTGATGAAGACATGGAAGAGGAAAATGCTAAGTACGCAATAACCATAGACGCGTCCGAAGCGGAATGGTTGTCGCTCGGACAGATGGATAAGCCTGAGAATAAGCAGCAGGAAGAGTAGCAGTACACCGGCCGAGCCGAGGAATCCCTCTTCCTCGCCGACGGTACAGAAAATGAAATCGGTATCCTGTTCTGGTACGAACTTCAACTTGGTCTGCGTACCATTTAGGAATCCCTTGCCCTCCAGACCACCAGAGCCGATGGCTATCTCCGACTGATGAACGTTATAGCCTGCACCACGCAGGTCTTCGTCGAGTCCTAACAACACATTGATGCGTGAGCGCTGGTGGGGCTCCATCACCTTATTCATAATAAAATCGGCACCATAAAAGAAACCTACCGAGCCGAGGGCAAAGAGAGCAATGAAGTAATAGCTGTGAAGGCGGGAGCCCAGTCCCTCCCACACCAGATAGCCTATGAGCACAGCTGTCATGACAAGCTGGACATAGACGATGTCGAAAGAAACAAAAACCGAGAAACGAGAAATGAGAAATGCTACAAGCGTAAGACCTATGCTGCAGAGCAACAGACGCCAGGCCGTACGGCGATTGCAGTAAATCCACACCATGCCAATGGAGAACAACTGGATAAGCAGCATGACAGAGAACTTGCCTACGCTGGTGGGGCTTGCCCCCAGATGAACGTCGGCAAAACGTATGCCCACTACAAAGTAGACCACAGCTGCGACTCCAGTAAAAAGAATGCTACCTGGCATACCTTCACGATAGAACATGAGGAAGAAGGCCAAATAGACTAACGCCGAACCCGTCTCGCGCTGCAGTACAATGCAGAGCATGGGCAGCAGAATGACAGCCAGTGTGGCGCCGAAGTGCTTCCACTGGTTGATGCTGTAACCATAGGTGGACATGAGCTTGGCGAGTGCAAGGGCTGTGGCAAACTTCGCGAACTCAGCTGGTTGCAACCGCAAAGGACCTAATACGAGCCAAGAACGTGAACCCTTGATGGTATGTGGATTGAAGATAGTGGCAAAGAGCAATAGCAAGAGTAAAGCATAGATGATGTATGCAAAGGTATCGTAGAAACGATCGTCAAGCATGAGGATGATGAATCCCAGCATGATGCTGGTGCCTATCCACACTATCTGCATGCCTGAACGTGTGGCAAGCGAGAAAATATCTGTCTCGCCATAGGAATAACTGGCTCCACAGACGCTGATCCATCCAAAACTGAGCAGGGCGATATAAATCAATATCGTCCACCAGTCAATATTCAACAGTACACTATGTTTACGCTTGTCGTCAGCCATCACTAAATTCTTCAATTTTTAACATCACCTGCTTGTAGTGCCATAGGAAATATGCCTGTTCTGGAAAACGTCGGCCCTTTTCTTCGAGGCCTCCGAAAGCGTTCCATTAATATACTTCTCCATGATGAGCGAGCCTAATGGCACGCCATAAGTAGCACCCCAGCCGCCATTCTCGACGTAGACAGCCACGGCTATCTTCGGTTTGTCCATAGGTGCAAAGCCCATGAAGACAGAGTGGTCGTGGCCACGATTCTGGGCAGTACCCGTCTTGCCACAAGCAGCAAATGGCAATCGCGCCAGTTCGTGACATGTACCGCCTGTTGCCGAGGCACGCATACCTGCCACAACATAGTCGTAGGCCTCGCGCTTGGCTTTAGTATAATGCCGCCGAGTGAAGGTCGTATCCAATTTCTCGCCTTGTACCTTTTTCACCACGTGGGGAACATAGAAGAAACCTCTGTTGGCGATGGTGGCACTGAGGTTGGCTATCTGCAAAGGCGTTGCCGTCACCTCGCCCTGCCCAATGGCAATGGAAATAACACTCAGACCGTTCCAGTTGCCCTTAATATGGTCACTATAATAGTTGCCGTTAGGTATCATACCCCGTTTCTCGCCAGGCAGGTCGAGACCAAGTCTATAGCCAAAACCCATGCTGACCATATAGTCACGCCATTTGTTCATGGCATTGGTGGACGAGCCGTATTTCGACTTGGCACCAATCATGTAGTACAGTCCCCAGCAGAAATAACCGTTGCATGACGTAGACAATGCTGGTACCAGCGACAGCGGAGAGGCGTGTCCGTGACAACCTACATGCAGTCCCTTGAAATTAAAACCATGACCACAGGGATAGGCTGTTTGCGTAGGATGAAGAATGCCCTCGGACATAAAAGTCAGACCCTGCGTGGTCTTAAACGTAGAGCCTGGCGGATACTGACCCATGATGCTACGGTTGAGCAGAGGTTTCCAAACGTTCTGCTGCAGTTCGTGATGACTCTCCGAACGCTTGCGCCCCACCATCATGCGGGGGTCGTAACTGGGCGACGATACCATACAGAGCACTTCGCCGGTGTTGGGCTCAATGGCTACGATAGAGCCTATCTTGCCCTCCATCAGCCGCTCACCAAGAGCTTGCAGGTCGGCATCGATGCTCAGCGTGAGATTCTTGCCTGGTATAGGTCGGCGGTCGAACTTACCGTTCTGGTAGCGACCCTGAACTCGGCCGTGGGCATCGCGTAGAAGAATCTGCATACCTTTCTCGCCACGAAGTTGTTTCTCATAACTGCGCTCAACACCTAACTTGCCGATATAGTCGCCTGGCTGATAGTAGTCATCCTCCTCGATGTCGGCTGGCGACACCTCGGCGACATCGCCTAAGACATGGGCTGCCATCGCATACTGGTACTGGCGGATGCTACGCTTCTGGACATAAAAGCCTGGAAAACGGAACATTTTTTCCTGAAATACGGAGAAGTCCTTGTCTGACAGCTGATTCATAAAGAGCTGCTGGGTGAAGCGCGAGTAGCCTGGATTCTTATTACGGTCCTTGATAGTCTCCATTCGCTGGTTGAACTCATCACGGGTAATGTTCAGAGCCTGACAGAATTCCAGCGTATCCAAGCGTCCCTTAGCTTCGTTCATCACCACCATGATGTCGTAGGCCGGCTGGTTATAAACTAACAGTTTACCATTGCGATCAGAGATGACACCTCGAGAAGGGTACTCAATTTTCTTGAGGAAGGCGTTGGAGTCAGCACTCTTCTTGTAGTCATCGCTCGTTATCTGGAGCATGAAGAGTCGAATGGTGTACACTACTACGATGAGTATGGCCACCCCTCCAATGACATAGCGTCGGTTGTCTAAGGAATGGTCTTTCATCGGTTCAACTTAGCGATTTCAAAAGTAAAGATGAGCATCAGGGTAATGGCGGCACTGCCTCCCACGCAAAGCGCCCACTGCACCCAATTAAAATAGGTGAACAGCTCGAGCGAATAGAAGATCAGGCAATAGAGCAAGACCATGATGATGATGTAGTAGCTGTACTTCAGGGGACCAAGCGTAGAGAGAGCCGGCTTCAGGTCTTCCACAGAATCGCGGGGCACGAAGAGTTCAAAATAATAGGGCTGGATGGCAGCAATGACGGTGAGTGAAGCTGCCGCCAGACCAGGAGTATTGGAGAAGGTGTCGAGCATCAGTCCCAAGAGGAAGCTCCAGAGCAGAATGCCCCATTTGGGATAGTTGCGTGGAAACTGGGTGACGAAATAGACATAGAATAGCGGCGTGGCACAGTTAAATAGGTGTATACGTCCCAGTACAACAGCTTGCACCAGCACAAACACTACAAACCATCCGGCACGTTTCAATAAGTCTATCGTCATATCTTAACTATAATTCACGAATTATGAACAGAAAACTATTCCCTTACATTCAGTTTCAACGAGTCTTTGGCGGCCTGCAGGAGGCGTACACGCTCAGCAATCGTCTTGTCGCTGATGACCACTACGTCACGCAAGTTGCCAAAGTCGGTTGACAGGCGCACCTGTAAACGATAGCTCAAACCGTCGCGAGAGTTATACACTTGCTTTATTTGGCCCACCAACACACCTGGCGGAAAGATACTGGAGTAGCCGTTGGTCTCGACCCACTCGCCACGTTTGAAGCGAGCATGACGTGGGATATCCTCGACATAGGCAATACCGGCATCACGACCGTCCCAGCGTAGCACACCAAAATAGCCGTGGCCTCGGATGGCACAGCTAATGCGTGACGACTGTACGTTGAGCACAGGAATGATAACACTGTGATGAGCCGAGGTAAGATAAGTGACTCCCACAACGCCCTTACCACAAGCAACACCCATACCCTCCTCTACTCCATCAGCAGAACCTTTGTCAATGGTGATGAGGTTGTTCTGGCCATGCAGCTCGTTAGTGATGACTTTGGCTGGAATCAGCTTATACTGGCTAAGCAACTCAAGTTCCTGGCGTTCCTTAACGCTTATCTCCGAGGTGGCTTCGCTATAGAGTCGGCGCAACTGAGTCACCTGACGCTCCAAATAGAAATTACGGAGCGTCAGATCCTCGTTCACTTTTGTCAACGAGAAGAATTGCTCAACCGCCGAACTCCATTCGTAGACGCGCCCAGCCACCATATTGGCTGACGAGAGCCACACACTGTTCTGATAGCTGTTGTATTGGAACAGCAGCACAGCACTGATGACCTCAAGCACGCCGAATAGAAACCAGTGGAAGTGTTTGTGCAGAAACTCCAGCAGATTCTTCATGCATTAGAACTATGATTGCAACGCCACAATCCTTATCGCATGAGAAACGAGAAGCGGTCAACATTCTTCAGGGCAATGCCGGCACCCTTGGCAACAGAGTGCAACGGATCTTCGGCAATGTGGAAGGGAATGTTGATTTTATTGGTCAGACGCTTATCGAGTCCTCGTAGCAGGGCGCCGCCACCAGCCAACCAAATACCGTTCTTCACAATATCGGCATACAGCTCAGGAGGAGTGTTCTCCAGTGCGGAAAGCACAGCATTCTCTATCTTGGCCACGGTCTTGTCAAGACAGTGGGCTATTTCCTGATAGCATACAGGCACTTCCATAGGGAGAGCCGTAATACGGTTTGGGCCATGGACGATATAGTCCTCAGGAGCTTCATCACCAAGGTCTGTCAGGGCAGATCCCACGGCAATTTTGATACGTTCGGCCATACGCTCAGAGACCTTCACGTTGTGCTGACGCGACATGTACTCCTGAATGTCGGTAGTCAGGTCGTCACCGGCGGTACGAATGCTGTTATTAGAGACAATACCACCTAAGGAGATGACGGCAATTTCGGTAGAACCACCGCCGATATCAACAATCATATTGCCCTCAGGAGCCTCCACGTCGATGCCGATACCTATGGCTGCAGCCATAGGCTCGAAAATCAGATAGACATCGCGGCCGTCAGCATGCTCAGCAGAATCGCGTACGGCACGCAGCTCCACTTCCGTGGAACCAGACGGTACACCAATCACCATACGCAGAGAGGGTGAGAAGAGGCGACGCCCACTATGTACCATCTTAATCAGTCCGCGCATCATTTGCTCACAGGCTGAGAAGTCGGCTATCACACCGTCGCGCAGAGGGCGTACGGTGCGGATGTTATCGTGTGTCTTCTCGTACATCATCTTGGCTTTCTCGCCCACGGCAATCATCTTGTCGGTATGGCGATCCAGAGCTACTACTGACGGCTCGTCAACAACAATCTTGTCATCACTGATAATGATGGTGTTGGCCGTTCCAAGGTCCATGGCTATCTCCTGGACAAAACTAAAAAATCCCATTATAAATTACAATTTGACAATTTACTATTTACAACTTATTTCTCAAACCAGCTATTGATAGCTGTATCGTAGTGTGAGCTGACGCCAAAGGCGCGTGTGGCCAACATGCGGCGCTGAGCCTTCGTGGTCTCAGCACCCTGTTCGTTCAGGATGTCCAACAATATAGAGTATTCAACCTTAGACGGAACTATCACCACATCATTAAAATTCTTAGCTGCGGCGCGAATCAGCGAGATGCCGCCAATGTCAATCTTCTCGATAATGTCCTCTTCTGAGGCTCCGCTGGCAACGGTCTGTTCAAAAGGATACAGGTCAACAACGACCAGGTCAATTTCAGGAATCTCGTATTGAGCCATCTGTTCACGGTCGCTCTCAAGTTCACGACGACCCAGAATGCCTCCGAACACCTTCGGATGCAACGTCTTCACACGGCCACCAAGGATGCTGGGGTACGTCGTCACGTTCTCAACCTTCTCGCAAGCATAGCCGAGCGACTCGATAAATGCCTGAGTGCCACCTGTCGACAGGAACTTCACGCCCTCGTCGTTCAGTTTCTTCAGCAACTCTTCCAGCCCATCTTTGTGGAATACAGAGATGAGCGCTGTCTTAATCTTCTTCTTGTCTGCCATAAAATATAACGTTATATTGTTCACTCTACTTAGAGTTTGCAAAATTACAAAAAAGACTGCATACCGCCAACACGTTTTCTCGAATTTTTTTATTCTCCTATAAATAAATAATGTATATCAAGCAACCATGGTCCCAGAATCCAGCTTAACCCATATCAACATTTTGGCCATTATGGGAAAATAAATCGTCGTTTGTTCGTTCGTTTCAAAGAAAATGACTACCTTTGCAGCCGCATTCAGAAATATGAAACCAAACCAATTATAATATGAAGAAAAAACTCTTACTCACGGCCCTCGTCGCCGTAGCCGTCAGCACTGCACAGGCAGGAGGACTGATGACCAACACAAACTATCACATCGCCTTCGACCGCATGATGGCACGTGGCGCCACAACAGAGATTGATGCCGTTTTCAGTAATCCAGCAGGCCTTGCCTGGGGCCACGAAGGCTGGCAACTCTCGCTGAACTTTCAGAAGCCCTGGCAGTATCGGGACATCGAACTGACCACACAGAATGGCAGTCACACGTACGAAGGTAAGGCATCGGCGCCTATCGTACCGGCACTCTTCGCTTCCTACAAGCACGATCGCTGGGCCATTTCTTCCATGATTGGTATCGTGGGCAGTGGCGGTTTCGTCGAATACAAGGAAGGTGTGCCTATGTTTAACGTACTGCTACAGAGCAAGCTGTACGAAAACGGAATCACCCCTGACCAGTATAAACTCGACTCTGAGATGAAGGGCAAGCAATACATCTACGGTGGACAAGTCAACTTCACTTACAAGGTGCTCGACTGCCTCTCAGCCGCCGTCGGCTTCCGTGCCAATTATTACGACGGCTACTACCGAGGCCATGTCATTGCTAAAGACCATCCCCAGCTGGGCGAAGTAGCCAAGCTGCTGCTCGATGTCGACCAAAAGGGCTGGGGTTTCACGCCCATCGTCAGTATGGCTTTCCGCGAAGGTCCTCTCACGCTGACTGCACGTTATGAGTTCCGCACAAAAGTCAATCCTAAGAACGACACCAACATTCTTGAAGCAGGCCTTGGGGAGCGCACCGTGGCTACCATGATGGCACTCGACCCAGTAGGCACTCCAGCTAAACTGCAGAAGTTGCAAGCTGAACTCGGAGCCTACACTGCTTCTTACCAGGATGGTGTTCGCACCCGTTACGACATGCCAGCTCTGCTCTCTGTTGCAGCAGGTTACGCCTTTACCGACAAGTTCCGCGCAACGCTTGAATACCATTTCTTTGATGACAAGAATGCGAAGATGGCAAACGACCGTCAAGAAACCCTCACACACGGCACGAACGAGTTTCTGCTCGGACTGGAATATGATATCAACGACAAGTTTACTGTCAGCTGCGGCGGCCAACGCACCGACTACGGCCTTAGCGACGAATACGAGCAGAACACGTCGTTTGCCTGCGACAGCTACAGCATCGGTTTAGGTGGCGCATGGAACATCAACGAGAAGATTCGCCTAAACGCCGGCTACTTCTGCAGCATCTACAGCGACTACGATAAGCAGACCTCCTACGGCAAGGAGACCTACTCACGCACCAACCACGTCATCGGACTTGGTATCGACTATAAGTTCTAATTATTCTTAGTTGTCAGCATCGCCCTTGTAGTGGTAGGGCTGAACGTTAGGATTCTCGCCTAAGCTATTGTCAGGGATAGTGCCCCTTCGGATGAGCTGTTCGCCGTATTCACCGCGAATATTTCCGAGGTTGAGAAGCATGTCAGAATATTTAATAGTAGGTATGACAATGCCGAAGATACCGAAGGCCACACGTACTCCCTCAGGCTTCACATTGTTATGGATGTAAGCTGTCTTGAAGAGTGCATGGGGATAGATAGCCACCTGATTGTGGTCTATGAAGATTTTCCATGTTTCGGGGTCAACTTCAGTGGAGTCGGCATGGGTAAAGATGCGTCCGAGGTTCTCGACGTAGTCATCGATGGCATCGCTCTGGATACTGTCGCTGGCTATGAGACACTCTTTGATATTGTCTTCTGTCTGCCACAGCATCATGCTGTCTGAAGGCTTCGTGAACATGGCAATGATGGCAAATACGCCAATGATAACAAACAAAATAATCAGCTTGCCGAGGCAGCTGTGACGAAAGTCTTGTACGACGGTTTGTTGCTTGTAATTGTTGCTGTTGAATTTCTCCATATTAATGTTTTGTTTTTAAAGGTTATTCTTATCGTTGTGCAGGAGATTCATAAACTCCTGTCGGGTCTTGGCTTGGTTGAATGCTCCGCAGAAGTCGCTGGTGGTGGTGATACTGTTCTGCTTCTCCACGCCACGCATCTGCATGCACATGTGACGTGCTTCGACAACGACCATGACACCGAGTGGTTTCAGGGTCTGCTGGATGCACTCCTTGATCTGTAGGGTCAGCCGCTCCTGCACTTGTAGGCGGTGGCTGTAGATGTCTACAACACGGGCTATCTTCGAGAGTCCTGTGATGTATCCGTTGGGGATGTAGGCTACGTGAACCTTGCCGTAGAAAGGCAACATGTGGTGTTCGCAGAGCGAGAAGAAGTCGATGTCCTTGACGATGACCATCTGGGAGTAGTCTTCTCGGAACAGGGCATCGGTGAGCACTTTGTGGGCGTCCATCTCGTAACCACGTGTCAGCACTTGCATGGCTTTAGCGACACGCATCGGCGTCTTTTGCAGTCCCTCGCGATCAGGGTCTTCACCCACTAACTTCAGGACTTCACGATAGTGTTCAGCCAGCTGGTCAAGCCCTTCACGGAATATTTCGTTCTCTGGATACACTTCTTTTAAATTGAAAATAATACTATAAATACTAAACTTTGCAAGCCGACATCTCTTTCTTTAATAGGCTACGGTGATTTTGCCCTTGACGATGGTAGCTTGGTTATAGCCCAGCTTACGCAGACTGGAAAGCATCTGGTGAGCCTCCTCGTAAGTACGATAGTTGCCCACTCGGCAAATCCATCGCGGCGAGTAGAAATGGACGTAGACGGGAACATTGGCGTAATGCATCTTGATTTCCCTGCTGATGCGCTCGGCCTGCTGCCGGTCAGTACGTTTGTTGCCGCCAGCAAAGACCTGTACACGGTAGCCTGTGACTTTCACGCCACCACGCATCATCTTCTTCGTCAGGTCGACAGGAGCCGGTTCAACGGTCTCGTCGTCGATAGGATTTGTCGTGACAGACGACTGTTGCGGGTTGTTGGAGGACAATTGGCGATGGGTGTCTGCAGACGGCTGGCGCGGGGTGGAGGTAGAGGCCGGCGAAGAATGGTCAGTGGCAGGAGCCTGTTGGGAACTTGAACCTCTTGGCATCAGTTCTGCGTTATTCACCAGTTCGTCGATGTCGGCCGACTGATGGATGGTCACAGTGCCTTGACCTGCGCCCTGCTTCTGCTGCAAGCGCTGGGTAAACGTCTGTGCACTGGCATTCAGAAGAATACCAGTACACAGGACGAATATGGTCTGCAAGCGTTTCATTACTTCTTCCAAGCGTCGATGATGCCCTTGAAGTCAGCACACTTCAGTGAGGCACCGCCGATAAGTCCACCGTCAATGTCGGGCTTGGCAAAGAGCTCAGGAGCGTTGCTGGCCTTGCACGAACCGCCATAGAGGATGCTGGTGTCGTCGGCAACAGCCTGGCCGTACTTTCCGGCAACGATGCTGCGGATGTAGGCGTGAATCTCTTCGGCCTGCTCGGCAGTAGCGGTCTTACCAGTACCGATGGCCCAGATGGGTTCGTATGCGATGATGATGTTCTTGAACTCCTCTTCGCTGAGGTTGAAGACGCTGCCCTCGAGTTCGGCCTTCACCACCTCGTTCTGCTTGTTGGCCTCACGCTCTGCCAAGCTTTCGCCGATGCAGAAGATGACCTTCAAGCCATTCTTCAGGGCCAGCAGCACCTTCTCCTTCAGGATCTCAGGAGTCTCCTTGTAATATTCGCGACGCTCGGAGTGGCCGAGGATGACATACTGAGCACCCGTCGACTTCACCATCTCAGCGCTCACCTCACCGGTGAAGGCACCCTTCTCCTTGTCGGCACAGTTCTCAGCACCCAGTCCGATAACGCTGCCTTCCAGCTCCTTGGCAACAGAAGCCAGATGGATGAACGGCGTGCAGATGACGACGTCACAGTTGGGTTTGTCGGCAGCCAGTGCCTCGTTCAGTTCCTTTGCGAGGGCAATACCCTCCTGCAGGTTCAGGTTCATTTTCCAGTTGCCTGCTACAATCTTCTTTCTCATATTAATGTTACGTATTAAAAATATAAATATGTATTATGCTTTCAATTCTTCGCTTTCTTCACTCTTCACTTTCTTTACTCTCTTCAGCCAGCGCGTCCAGGCCCAGAGGCGGTCGGCTATGGTGAGCAGTAACAGCGGCAGCACGTACCACAGAATGATAGCCAATATCTTGCTTGCCGTCGAATCTTCAGGCATGCGGCCTATCTCGAGTTTCTCCAGCTTGCCACTCAACTGGTATTCATCGGGCAACCGGTTATGGCTCCACTTTCGAATGACAACACCATCCTTCAGGAGCAGCAGTCCGGGATTGCTGCGGATAATGGTCTTCAGCACAATGTCGTCCGTCTGACAAAACGGATAGTCCGCTCCTGTAGCCTCACACCAGTCGGCGATACCCTTTTGGTTGCTGGCCGTCAGACAGTAGAACGGATAGCTGTTGTCCACAGCATACTCGTACACCTGATTAATCAGGTCCAGCTGGCTGTCGTCAGCCTGCTCCAAATGTGGCGACACCAACAGGAACAGGTATCCTGGCCGGGTAAGTGCCTTTTCAGTGATATCCTCGCCCTCGGGGATACTCTCCATGAAGAAGTCGGCATAGTGCGACTCCTTGCCTTCCATCATCTGTTGCCAGCCTGCCTTGAGGTTGGTGCCAATGTGGTAAGGGCGGAAGTCGAACATCGGCCTGTCGTACAGTGACCATCCCGATACGACCAATATGAAAATCATGGTGTAGTTGACCACAATCCACTGGTTGGTCCTCGAGATGAACCTCACCATGTCCAACGGCCAGCGCCGTACTATGACTGCCAACGCCAGAAGCACCACATTTTTTATAAATGTCTGCCAGTTGGTCAGCACAATGGCATCGCCGAAGCACCCACAGTCGCTGATGGGGTTGGCTATGGCGAGCCACAGCGTCAACGGTGTCATGACGAGCATTGCTATCAGCGCCAGCATCGACATCAACCGTCGGCGTATGGCGAAGAGCAGACAGACACCCACGACAAATTCGAAGGCCGACAGCAATACCGAGGCTCCGAGTGTCACGAAGTCAGGCACCAGCCGTCCCAGTTGCATCGCCGTCAGGTAGTCCGCCAGCTTATACTGCGTGCCTAACGGGTCGACGGCCTTGACGAACCCTGAGAATATCAGCGTCAGTGCCAGTACGATGCGTGCTATGTTAACTACGACCTTTCTCACCTTATCAGTGTGTGGCAGCTCATTCTTCACTCTTCACTCAGCTTGATAGCTCCGAATACGGCATAGTTGATGATGTCCATATAGTTGGCATCGATGCCCTCACTAACGGTCACGCCCTCGCCACGCTCGGCAAGGTCCTCTATCTCCTTGACACGTTGTATCTTCGTCAGGATAAAGTCAGTATACGAACTGACCCGCATACCACGCCAAGCCTCATCGTAGTCGTGGTTCTTGCGCTTCATCAGTTCCAAGGCCTCAAGGGCGTACTTGTCGTAGAGCGCCAAAGCCTCGTCGGGGGTCTTGTCCACCGTGTCGCGGAAGCCCTCGCTGAGCTGAATCAGTCCTACGATGCCGTAGTTGATGAGTGCAATGAACTCAGGCCGGATGCCCTCGCCCACCAACGACTCCTTCTTGATCTCTAACGAGCGGATGCGCTTGGCCTTGATGAACAGCTGGTCAGTCAGCGACTGGGGTCGCAGGATACGCCACGAAGCCCCGTAGTCGTGCAGTTTACTCTCGAACAAATGACGGCATTCGCCTATCACCTGCTCGAACTGCTTGTTGGTTTTTTCTTCCTGTGTAACCATAATCCGGTGCAAAGGTACAAATAAGTGAGCACAAAACCAAGAAAAAGCATTGATTTGTTCTTGTTTTCTTGCACGAATACATTAAAAAAGGTGGAAAGGGGTGACGTGTACTGAATAAGTTGACACTTTTGGAATCAAAAAAGTGTATCAGTATGCGACAACATGGAGAAATGACAGACGAGAAAAGACTT
>JAEEVT010000026.1 GCA_016291005.1 Prevotella sp.
GTGATTTCCTCTAGAAGTTGCCGTGATTTCCTCAAGAAGTTGCCGTGATTTCCTGAGGAAATCACCGCGATTTCTGACGGAAAAGTACTGGAAAAGTCGACCATCTCCTCAAACCTATTAGCCATCCGGCTTACGAAATGCAAAGATACAAAAATAAAACGCGAAATGCAAGCTTTTTGCCGATTTTCTTTGCTTTGTGTTCAACTTTTCGTACCTTTGCAGCGGAATTTCAATACTGGACGGTCACTTGGCTCAACGGTTCTATCGATATCGCTCCCGAGCATCTTTACGAAATGAGTATGGCAGCGTGAATGTCGATGATGCAATACTAACCCTAACCACCACTAACCCCCACACGGAGACTGACGACACCGCGCGACCGTAAACGAGAATGACAATAAAAACAAGATAAACAAGATAAAGCAATAAACAAAAAGACAATGAAACAAAACGCATTAAGAATCTTATTCGCGCCGACAGTCTGGAGACTAAGCGGCGCATGTATGAGGCGGGCAGCGTTGCTGCTACTCGTCACGATGCTCACGATGACCGCGCAGACGGCGTGGGCGCAGGGCTACAACTACATCGATGCCAACGGCACGACGCACAACACCGCCACCGACGGCATCACCGTCACCGAGATTAACTCCTCGAACATGCCGACGACGCTCAACGACGGCTGGTACGTCGTCACCGAGGACGTCACCTACACGAATACCATTTACATCGATGGCGATGCGACCATCATCCTGGCCAACGGCAAGACGATGAACGTTGGCACCAGCGAGGCTCCTATATCTGGCTCTGGAATTTATTATACTTCTGACAACAGTGCCCTGACCATCTATGGCCAGAGCCTTAACGATGCCACAGCGGGGACGCTCAATATCTATGTAACCGGCACTAATCATTTTTGCATCTGGATATATAAGTCCTATACGCAGCACAGCGGCAACGTCTATGCCAGTGGAAGCTGGGCCGCTATTTCTACACATACTTCCTTCACCATGAATGGCGGTAAACTCGAAGCCATTTCAAGCGATTATAAGGCCGTCTCAGCTTATGACGATATATCCATCAACGGCGGCACTGTTATTGCCAATGGAAAAAAATATGGCCTCGAAACAGATCTCGACATCACCATCAACGGCGGCACCGTTATTGCCAATGGAGCAGTGTCTGGCATTGAAACTGAGGGCAACATTACCATCAACGGCGGAAAGGTCACAGCTACCGGCACCGGCACTGGCACCACCCGAGGCATCGATGCCGACGGCACCATCACCCTCGGCTGGACTCGCGCCACCGACTTCATCAAGGCCAGCAGCTACTCTGGCAGCACTGTCAAGGTCGCCAACGGCCAGACCTTCCTCACCGACGACGAGCCAGCCCAGCAGGTCAGCGGCATCATCAGCGACATGAGCCTTATCAACGGCAAGAAGCTGTCGCCCGACCTCTCCTCCGCCATCTCCGTCAGCTCCGACGGCAACACCTACATCATTAACAATGCCGCGGGTTGGAACATGTTCTGCGACATGCTGGCCGACAACGCCAGGGGCTTCTTCACCGGCAAGACCGTGATGCTGGGCAACAACATCACCGTGACGCGCATGGCGGGCGGACGGCCCTTCACCGGCACCTTCGACGGCGACAGCCATACGCTCACCCTCAACTACGGCACAGCCGGCGCGCCTGTTAACGAACAGTTCGTGGCTCCCTTCGTCGATACGTCAGCCGATGGCGACCACCAGCCCGTGTTCCGCAACCTCACCATCGACGGCAATATCTACGATAACTACTCGGGCAGCGAGGCGCACAACGTTGGCGGTCTCATCGGCCACCTCTACGGCGATGTCACCATCGAGCATTGTACGAGCAACCTCACCATCACCTCCGTCGGCGGTGCGGGCGGCTTCGTGGGTCTCTGTGAGCACACCGCCATGTTCACCGACTGCGTGAGCAGCGCCGTCATCACCAGCCCGGGCGGCAACAACAGCGGCTTCGTGAGCTGGAGCCGCGCCTCCGGCCATGCCATTAGCTTCGAGGGCTGCGTCTTCAACGGCAAACTGCTGCAGCAGAACGGCGAGGGTAGCAGCAACGGCTGCTTCATCGGATGGACGGGCTCGAACAAGACCGTCACCATCACCAACTGCCTCTGCGCCCCCGCAGCCACCACCTCTGGCGAAACGATGGCTACGTACAACAGCGCCACCTTCGCTCGCGGTTGGAACGCAACCACCACAGCCACCAACAACTACTACACCCAGGCCTTCGGCGGTACCCAGGGCAAGCAGGCCCGCAGCATTACGGCAGGCGAGTACGTCACTGTGGGCCATGCGGGAGAGGCCACCGAGTACACCGTCAGCGGCATCAAGGCATATAAGGCTACGGATGCCAACGGCGACAGCGACCCCTTCATCGCTGGTATCACCTATAATAATAAGGTTTACGCCGGAGAGGACGACGAGGTGAGTCTCGAACTCTCGAACACCCCGCCCACGGGCTACGTATTCAACTATTACACCGTCAGCCCCGACGAAGCCTGGCTCAACGAGGACGGTGGCAACTACACGCTGACCATGCCCGACGTGGATGTGACCGTTGGCGCCGATTTCTCCATGCAGACAACAACAGAAACGAAAGCACTGGCTGCTGGCTGGAACTGGTTCTCAACCTACTGTGACATTACTTTGGATGACCTGAAAGCAGCCCTCGTGGAAGCTTTGCCTGGGACGAACATCACCATTCGGTCAAAGACACAAAGCACCACGTATAACGGCGGCCGATGGACAAGGTTTTTATCTTTGAACGTAGCACAGATGTACATGATTCAGGTCAATGCCGATTGTGAGATTACATTGGAAGGCTTGCCCATTGACCCGGCCGAGCATCCTGTTACTATAGCAGAAGGAGACAATTGGATCGGATTCCCATTTGCCCAAAGCATGTCCGTGGCCAATGCCTTTGAAGGATTTGCCGAGGAGGGTGACGTCATCATCTCGCAGACCGCCTCAGCCTGCTATAGCAATGGCACGTGGAAGGGAACGCTCAAGAACCTTGAACCCGGTCAGGGCTATATCTACAAATCAGCAGCATCGGGAGATAGGACATTTACCTATCCCATTGGAGGCGGTGCTGATAGTGGTTCCAATGATTCATTCAATGGTGAATCTCATTGGGAAGACTTCAATTACCACGATTTCATGTATAATCGCCCATTTGTCGCCGCCATTAAGATTGACGGCCAGTATGTTACTGCCGCTGACAACAGCTCAGGTGACATGGAAGTGGCTGCCTTTGTGTATGGAGAATGTAGAGGGAACCGCTTCACCCTGACAAATCGCTATGTAGAGAATGGTGGCGAACAGTACCCTGTGATGGGTGGCATGCCAGTCTATTACGACACTTCCGGCCAAGAGGTCTCTTTCAAGCTGTATGCAAATGGCATTGAATATACTGATTGCGAAATGCTTTATGACGGTGACCCATTGCCCATCTTTACAGGTGAAGACCACGTTGAAGGGTGGATGGATCCTGAGATTCCCATCATCCTTTCCTTCACCTCTCCAGCCGTCGATCTGGTACTGAGCGATACTGGTGCAAATGCTGAAGCCATAGAGCAGAACAATAACCGTAGAGCCAACGTTACCCTGCAGGGTCGCACGCTGTGGAAGGACGGCGACTGGAACACACTGTGCCTGCCGTTCGACGTGACGATTGCGGGCAGCGTGCTTGAAGGAGCCGACGTTCGCGCCCTTGACACTAACCCCACTGGCTACGACCATGCTACAGGCCTCGACGGCAACACCCTCTACCTGAACTTCACCGCTGTGGGAGCAGTAACGGAAATCAAGGCTGGCACACCATATATTATTAAGTGGGGCACGCCTAACAACCACCCCGATACCAACCTCATCGACCCTGTGTTCCAGGGCGTCACCGTCAGCAACACGACACCGACGGAGGTCACCTTCACCGGCGGCGCATTCAAGGGCAGCTACAACTACTTGAAGTGGGCAGCAGGTACGGAATATCCAAGCATCCTGCTGTTAGGAACTGGGAGCGCGCTGTTCTGGCCTGACGGATCGGACGACTCAACGCTCGGCGCCTTCCGCGCATACTTCGAACTGACCGACGGACAGCAGGCCCGCGAGTTCGTGCTCAACTTCGGCGATGAGCAGACGACGAGGATCGTTGACAATAAACGTGAAACAATAACCAATAACCAGTGGTACACCCTCGACGGGCGCAAGCTCGACGCGAAACCCACGAAGAAGGGCGTGTATATTAACAACGGGAAAAAGGTGGTTGTGAAGTGAAGACAACCATGTTGTCGTAGAACTGGAGAGGAAGCGGCCTTCGGCCTAAATAATAAATAACAAATAATAATGAATTGATTAAGTAAAAACGTAAAAAGGTAAAAATGCAATAAAAAAACGCGAAACAGTAACAAGTTTCGCGTTTTTTGTAATGATGCAGTTTGGCTTTATTCCTCGATGTTCTTGATGTTCTTGACGAGGTCGCTGGCGTAGGCGTGCAGCGACTGGGGGGAGAACTTCTGGATGATGCTTTGGGAACGCTTGATTTGTAATTCGTATTTAGCCAAGCACTCGGCATCCTTCTCGCCGGCCAGGTCGAGCAACTGCTGGCGCAGGGTGGGTGAGAGCTGTAGGAAGAAGTCGTTTTCGTAAACCTTAATGCCTTCGGCTATCCATGGGCCGATGCCGTACTTACGGGCTATCTGGTACAGCCTGTTCCATTTCCATTCCGTCATGGGTTCAATGGGTTCGCGTTCGCTGGCATCGCTATACACCAGTCGCTCTATGTTTCGAAGAATAACATCCATATTTGAAGAATAAAAAAATAAAAAATTAAAATAATAAACTCTTAATCGGCGAAGCCGACAACTCTTTATTCTTTGACCTTGGTCAAAGTGTGGCGTTGCAATCTTAATTCTTAACTCCTAATTCTATCAGCTATATCGTCTGGGGTATCTGAGGAGGATGGCCAGGAGTGCTGCGACACCGATGGCCATGGGATAGTAGAGGTAGGGTATTATGCTGACCGGATTGAGCGAGGCCAGTCCGGCCGCCATCAGCAGCTGTGCACCGTAGGGTATCAGTCCCTGGATGGCACATGAGAAGGTGTCGAGGATGGAGGCTGCCTTGCGGTTGTCTACGCCGAAGCGGTCGGCTATCTGTTTGGCTATGCTTCCCACGGTGATGATGGCCACGGTGTTGTTGGCCGTACACAGGCCTACCAGCGACACGAGTCCTGCAATGGACAGTTCGGCGCCGCGCTTGCTGTTGACGTGGCGTGTCAGCAGTTGGATGATGTAGTCTATGCCGCCGTTGTAGCGTATCATTTCCAGGAGTCCGCCTGCCATCATGGTGATGATGATGAGTTCGCCCATGCCGATGATGCCCTGTCCCATGGCGTGGAACCATCCGAAGAGGTCGTAGTTGCCGTTAGCCATGCCGATGGCGCCGGTCAGCAGTATGCCTACGGTGAGCACGGCCATGACGTTCATGCCCATGACGGCTGTGAGGAGTACGACGAGATAGGGTACTACCTTCAGCAGATTGATGTCTGGCACGTTTTGTGGCGCCGTGATGCCTTGGCCTAAGATGACATAGACGACGAGTATGACGGCTGCTGCGGGCATGACGATGAACGAGTTGATGCGGAACTTGTCGCTGAGTCGGCAGCCCTGCGTCGAGGTGGCTGCTATGGTGGTGTCGGAGATGAACGAGAGGTTGTCGCCGAAGAACGAGCCTCCCACCACGACGGCCGTCATCAGCGGTACAGAGCTATTTGTCTCCAACGCTACGCCCGCGGCTATTGGTGTCAGTGCTACGATGGTGCCTACGCTGGTGCCCACGCTGAGTGAAATGAAGCAGGCGGCGAGGAAGAGTCCGGCTAAGAGCATGTTTCCCGGCAAGAGTTTCAGTGCCAAGTCCACGGTGGCATCGATGGCCCCCATGCTCTTTGCCGTGTTGGCAAAGGCTCCTGCCAGGATGAAGATCCATATCATGAGCATCATCTGATCCGTCCCGGCGCCTCGGCTGTAGATGTCGATGCGCTTGCGGAGTGGCAGTCCGCCACACACCACCACCGAATACATTGACGCCGCCATGAAGGCCACGGTGATGGGAACCTTGTAAAAGTCACGAGCAATGATGCTCGTGACTAAATACAGTATGATGAATACTGCAAGGGGAGATAATGCTATGAGGCCTTTCTTCATTTATTTAAAGTGTCACGCCGTTCTTGAAGATGGAGATTTCGCGGTAGCCGTTCTCCTCGTTGCGGGCCTTCTCGCCAGAGGCGACGTCCAGCACCTTGTCGATGAACTCGGGTACAATCTCCTGCATGGTTCGGCCCTCGACCAGCTGTCCGGCGGAGAAGTCTACCCAGTGGGGCTTGTTCTTGGCCAGCGTGGGGTTGGTAGCGACCTTCATGGTAGGTACGAAGGTGCCGAAGGGCGTACCTCGACCGGTGGTAAACAGCACGATGTGGCATCCGCAGGAAGCCAGTGCCGTCGAGGCGACGAGGTCGTTGCCGGGAGCGGAGAGCAGGTTCAGTCCGTTGGCGCTGAGGCGGTCGCCATATTCCATGACGCCGCTGACGGGAGCCTTGCCACACTTCTGGGTACAGCCTAAGGCTTTGTCTTCGAGTGTCGATATGCCGCCGGCCTTGTTGCCCGGTGAGGGATTCTCGCCGACGGGTTCGCCGTGGGAGAGGAAGTAGTTCTTGAAGTTGTTGATCATCGAGACCGTCTGGTCGAACAGTTCACGGTTCTCACAACGGTTCATGAGGATGGTCTCTGCACCGAACATCTCGGGAACCTCGGTGAGCACGCTGGTGCCGCCCTGTGCCACGAGCCAGTCGGAGAACTCGCCGACGAGCGGGTTGGCGGTGATGCCACTGAAACCGTCGGAGCCGCCGCACTTCAAACCCACGCGGAGCTTGGAGACGGGGACAGACTCGCGCTTGTCCTGTGCGGCCTGGGCGTAGAGCTCACGGAGGATTTCCATACCGGCTTCCACTTCGTCGCCCTCGACACGCTGGGTGACCAACAGCTTGATGCGGTCCTTGTCGTAGTCGCCCAACATGGCCATGAAGTCCTCGGGCTGGTTGTTCTCGCAGCCGAGACTCAGCACTAAGACGCCGCCGGCATTGGGGTGCAGGCAAATGTCGCGCAGCACCTTGCGGGTATTCTCGTGATCCTCGCTGAGCTGCGAGCAGCCGTAGTTGTGGTGCCAGGTCCAGATGGCGTCAACGCCACGCTCGCCAGTCTCTTGGCGCAGGCGCTGGGCCAGTTGTTCGGCAATGCCGTTGACACAGCCGACGGTAGGTACAATCCATATCTCGTTGCGCACGCCGACGTCGCCGTTCTTGCGTACATAGCCTTTGAAGGTGCGTCCTTCGTTCTTGATCTTCAGCGGTTCGTCCACGGGGTTATAGGTGTACTCCAGCGTACCCGAGAGGTTTGTCTTCAGGTTGTTCTCGTTCACCCAGTCGCCGGCTTTCATGTCCTGGCGGGCATGACCGATAGGGTAGCCGTACTTGATGATGTCCTCGCCTTCGCGTACATCTTTTATTAATACTTTGTGACCGGCGGGTGTGTCCTGGTTCACCATGATTTGCTTGCCGTCCACCTCGATGATGTCGCCTTGCTTCTTCGGGGCAAGACATACGACAACGCTGTCGGCAGGATTAATCTTCAGAAATGTTGCTAATGCCATAATCGTATTTGTTTTAGTATCTTGTTTGTTTATTTTTTACCTTTTTACTCTTTTACCTTTTTACTCTTTTACCTTTTTACTTTTTTACCTTTTTTACCTTTCCCTTCATCCTACGTTCTTGCGACGGTAGAAGTCGATGTTCTCCTTGGTCAGCAGTTCGATGGGCATGTAGTTGACGGGCTCGACCTCCTTCTTCAGCACGATGGCGTTGAAGAGCGTCTCGACACAGGCATAGCCTTGCATATAGGCATGCTGGGCGATGAGGAACGAGATGCTGCCCTGCCGGACGCAGTCAGCATTCTTCGGCACCATGTCGTAGCCCATGATCTGGATGTTGCGGCGGTTCGAGCGCTGCAGGAAGTCGCCTACCAAGTGAGCCTTCGAGTTGAAGGTGATGCAATGGTGCACGTGGGGATGTTCCTTGAAGAACTTCTCTAAGATGGGGTCGTACGACTCGCGCTCGTCGTCCAGAGCCAGGTTCACCTCATGAATCTCTATGTCAGGGAAGTGGTCGTGCATGTAGTGACGGAAACCTGTCTCGCGGTTCTCCTGCTGTTTCGATGCCACGTTGCCGTTGCGCATCTGCTTCATCAGCATGATTTCCGTCTCTTTCGGTGCCATGAGCATCAGCATGCGGGCGGCAAAATAGCCCGAGGCAAAGGAGTCTTGACCGAAGAACGACAAGGGCTTGAGGTCGGGCATGTAGGAGTCGAGCAGGATGAAAGGCACTTCCAGTTCGTGCAGTTGGTCGGTGAAGCGACGGGTGACATCCAGTCTCGACGGAACGATGATGACGCCGTCGGGTTGCTGCTTGATGCAGTCGTTCATCACCTTTACGAAAGTCTCTGCCGAGAAGCGGTTGTAGTACATCATCTTGACTGTGAAGCCAAAGTCGCGGCGCAGTTCGCTGGCGGCCTGGGCGCCTTCCTCCACCTCTTCCCAGTAGGCTTCCGACTCATGCTTGGGGATGATGCAATAGAACGTGTACTCCTTATTATAAGCCAGCGCCGAGGCATACATGTTGGGCTGGTAGTCCATCTCCTCGAGCGCTTTCTCTACTTTCTCCAGTGACTTCTTCGAAACGTTAGGGCGGTTGTGCAGAACGCGGTCCACGGTACCCACCGAGACGCCTGCGCGCTCCGCAATATCCTTGATTCTTGTCTTTTCTCTTGCCATAATCCGTGCAAAGTTACTATAAATTGCGCTAACCGCCAAATTATATGCCGCCTTTTTGTTGCTTTTCTCAGAAAACGTTTTCGTTTTCAGAGGTGGCGCTTGACGGGTTCAACGCTTCATCCCCTTCATGGAGAGCGAGATACGCTGGCGGCGCAGGTCAACACTAATGACTCGGACGCGAACATGCTGATGTAGTCGCACCACTTGTGTGGGGTCGCTGACGTAGCGGTCGGCCAGTTGTGACACGTGTACCAGACCGTCTTGGTGGACACCAATATCGACGAAGGCTCCAAAGTTGGTGATATTCGTCACGATGCCAGGTAGTTCCATGCCTTCATGCAAGTCTTCAACAGACTGTACGGAGGCATCGAACTCGAAGGCTTCTATCTGTTCTCGCGGGTCGCGGCCGGGCTTTTCCAGCTCTTTCATGATGTCGGTTAGGGTGGGTAGTCCCACGTCGGCGGTGACGTAGTGGCGGATGTCAATCTGCTCTCGTAAGGTCTTGTCCTTGATGAGGTCAACAACCTGGCAATGCTGGTCTGTCGCCATCTGCTCCACCACGTGGTAGCTCTCAGGATGGACGGCGCTGTTGTCCAAGGGATTCTTGGCATCGGGGATGCGTAGGAACCCGGCGCATTGCTGATAGGCAGCCGGACCAAGTCGGGGCACCTTCTTCAGTTGTGCGCGACTGGTGAAGGCGCCATGTTCGCGGCGGTAGTCTATGATGTTTTGTGCCAGCACCGGTCCCAGTCCGCTGACGTATGTCAGCAGGTGCTGCGAGGCGGTGTTCAGGTTGACACCCACCAAGTTGACACAGCTCTCGACGGTCTGGTCCAGCGAGTGTTTCAGCTTGCCCTGGTCGACGTCGTGTTGATACTGGCCTACGCCGATGCTCTTCGGATCTATCTTAACCAGTTCGGCCAGGGGATCCATCAGTCGGCGACCTATAGAAACGGCACCGCGCACGGTAACGTCCTCGTCGGGGAACTCGTCGCGGGCCACCTTCGACGCCGAATAGACCGAGGCACCGTCCTCGCTGACGACGAAGACTTGGGGTGATGGGGTGGTCGGTTGGGAGGGTTGTGTAGGTTTGGAAGGTTGGGATAGGGATTTCAGGGCGTCTTCGATAAACTCCTTTGTCTCGCGGCTGGCGGTGCCGTTGCCAATGGCAATGGCTTCTATCTGGTAGTCCTTCAGCATCTGCTGGACATGGATGGTGGCCTGCATGCGGTGGTTGACGGGAGGATGGGGAAAGATGGCCTCGTGGTGCAGCAGGTTACCCTGAGCATCGAGACATACCACCTTACAGCCCGTGCGGAAACCAGGGTCGATACCCATGACGCGCTTCTGACCGAGGGGTGCCGAGAGCAGCAGTTGGCGCAGGTTCTCGGCAAAGACGCGGATGGCCTCCTCATCGGCCTTCTCCTTGCTCAGCGCCATAAACTCCGTTTCTATCGACGGTAGCAGCAGACGCTTGTATCCGTCTTCCACGGCCTCTTCCAGTAGTCGCCGGCATGCTCCACCTCCCATTGGAGGGGCTGGGGGGAGACCCTTCTTCAACCGGCGCACGGCCTCGTCGTCGTCGATGGTCAGCCGGACGCGCAGGATGCCTTCGTCGGCTCCTCGGCGCATGGCTAACAGGCGGTGGCTGGAACAGCGTTTCAAGGGTTCTTCCCACTCGAAGTAGTCGCTGTACTTCTGCGCTTCGTCAGTATCTTTCTTGGCTTTAACCACCGTTGACACGATGAAGGCCTCGCGGCGGAAAGCAGAGCGCAGCAGGTTGCGTGAGCGCTCGTCTTCGCTCACCTGTTCGGCAATGATGTCCTGGGCGCCACGGAGGCAGTCGGCGACGGACAAGCCGTTGCCAGCGAAACGCTGGGCGGCCTTTGCGGGATCAGCCTCGCGCTGTAATAATAGTAGGTGTGCCAAAGGTTCCAGGCCTTGTTCGCGGGCCACTTGCGCTCGGGTGCGGCGCTTGGGTTTGTAGGGCAGGTAGATGTCCTCTAATGTCGTCAGTTCCCAGCAGTCGTCAATGCGCTTCTGCAATTCCGCCGTCAGCTTACCTTGCTCAGTGATGGTCTTCACAATGGTCACCTTGCGCTTGGCAATCTCCTGCAACTGTTCGTTGCGGTTGCAGATAGCCGTAATCTGTACTTCGTCCAGTCCGCCCGTGCGCTCCTTGCGGTAACGCGAAATGAAGGGGATGGTGCATCCTTCGTCTAAGAGCTTCAGCGTGTTCTCCACGCCGGCTTCAGGCAGATGCAGCTCGTTGGAAATGAGCTTTGTAAATATCTTCAAGTATTCCATAGTCGTGCTATTTTGGCTGCAAAGGTATGAAATTAAACCGAAAGAAACGACAAAATACCTCAATTGCTTTGACAAAATGAAAATAATTCTGTCAAATGTTTGTGGGATTCAAAGAATATTTGTACCTTTGCAGCCGCTTTTCGCATCGTGTGATGGTGAATTAAGCAAAACAACACTTAATTTTAGAGTAACACATTTATTATTATGAGAGAAATTAACGTTAGCGGTCAGAAGCGCACCGACACAGGCAAGAAGGCCTCGAAGCTGCTTCGCAAGGAGGGAATGGTTCCCTGTAATCTGTATGGTGAGAAGAAGGGTGAGAACGGTCTGCCCGAGGCTATGGCTTTCACAGCATCCATGGCTGAGCTGCGCAAGGTCGTCTATACTCCCCATGTCTATGTTGTGAACATCAACATCGACGGCACCGAGCACAAGGCTATCATCAAGGAGCTGCAGTTCCACCCCACAAGCGATGCCCTGCTGCACGCTGACTTCTATGAGATTAACGAGACGAAGCCCATTACCGTTGGTATCCCCGTCAACCTGACCGGTCACGCTCAGGGTGTTCGTGATGGTGGCCGTCTGAACCTGTCTATCCGTAAGATTGACGTGAAGGCTCCTTACAAGAACATTCCCGAGAAGCTGGACATCGACGTTACCGAGTTGCAGTTGGGTAAGGCTATCAAGGTTGGTCAGCTGAACTTCGAGGGTCTGGAGACTGTCACTCCGAAGGAGGTTATCGTCTGCTCTGTAAAGGCTACTCGTGCTTCACGTTCTGCTGCTGCCGAGGCCGCTGCTGAGTAACGTTAACGATAAACGTTCAACAATAAACAGTAAACGTTTGGACAAGTACTTAATTGTTGGTTTGGGTAATCCTGGCGACGAGTACGCCGAGACCCGCCACAACACAGGATGGATGGTATTGGACGCTTTTGCTAAGGCGTCCAATATCGTTTTTGAGGATAAACGCTACGGTTTCGTTGCCGAGACATCGCTGAAAGGCCGTAAGGTGTTTCTGCTGAAGCCGACGACATACATGAACCTTAGCGGCAATGCCGTGCGCTACTGGCTGAACAAGGAGAACATCGACCAAAGCCGCCTGCTGGTTATCAGCGACGACGTGGCCATACCCGTCGGGCAGTTCCGGTTGAAGGCCAACGGCTCGAACGGTGGTCACAACGGCCTGGGACATATCCAGCAACTCATCGGCCAGCAGTACTGCCGTCTGCGCATGGGCATCGGCAACGACTTCCCTGTAGGCTCTCAGATTGACCACGTGCTCGGACGTTTCCCTGCTGAGGAGATGGAGAAGCTGCAGCCCGCCATCACGCTGGCTATCGACATCATCAAGAGTTTTGTCCTGGCAGGTATTGACGTGACGATGAACCAATATAATAAAATCGGTAAGAACCCCGTATGGCAGAAGAATCAAGGGAAGCCAGAATAGACAAATGGCTATGGGCAGCGCGCATCTTCAAGACGCGCAGTATTGCTGCCGACGCTATCAAGAACGGTCGCGTCACCATTGGCGGCATGAACGTCAAGCCTTCGCGTATGGTGAAGGTCGGCGAGGTGGTCTGCGTCCGCAAACCGCCGGTGACCTACTCGTTTAAGATTCTGAAAACCATCGAGCAAAGGGTGGGAGCAAAGCTGCTGCCTGAGATCTACGAGAATGTGACAACTGCCGACCAGTATGAACTGTTGGAGATGAACCGCATCAGTGGCTTTGTGAACCGCCAGCGCGGCACGGGGCGTCCTACCAAGAAGGACCGCCGAGCCTTAGACGAATTTGTAGGTCCATCCTTAGAAGGCTTTGGCGACTTCGACTGGGACCTTGACGACGACGAAGAATAAAACCACGAACTTAGAATGACGCAAAAAGAGTATGGTCTTTGATATCATATTTATAGTACTTGGTGTATGGCTTGTACTGACCGGTGCAGACAAGCTGACGGACGGTGCTTCGGCATTGGCCCGACGGATGAAGATGCCCGAGATCATCATCGGCCTCACCATTGTCGCCGCAGGCACGTCGGCACCGGAATTGTTTGTCAGCCTGGTGTCGGCACTGAAAGGAACCGCCGACCTGGCTGTAGGTAACGTCGTAGGTTCCAATATCATGAATACGATGGTGATTGTAGGTTGTGCCGCAGTGGTGGCACCTATGACCATCAGCAAGAGTACCGTGCGGAAGGACATCCCCTTCAGCGTAGGAGCGTCGGTACTGATGTTGCTGCTGGCTTTCGACAGCTATTTGGGACCCCTCGACGGCATCATACTACTGCTGGGCTTTGCCCTTTTCATGACATATACACTATTACAGGTGCGTAAGACCGGCGCTTCCGCCCAGCCAGAGCCGTCCGGCCAGTCAGAACCGGCCAGTCTGCATTCACCGTCCGCCCAGCCTGGCACTTCCGGCGAGAAGCCTGTCTGGGTCAATATCGGCTGGGTCGTCTTCGGACTTGCGGCTCTTGTGTTAGGCAGTAACATCTTTGTCGACCATGCCTCCAATCTCGCCTTGGCGTTAGGCATCAGCGAGGGCGTCGTGGGTCTGACGGTGGTAGCTGGCGGCACGTCGCTGCCGGAACTGGCCACCAGCGTGGTGGCAGCCCGCAAGGGTCAGTCGGCTATGGCCATCGGTAACGTCATCGGCTCGAACGTCTTCAACATCCTGCTCATCCTCGGTCTGACGGCAACCATCAGTCCCCTGGCCATTGAGGGCGTTACCAGTCTCGACATGAGCGTCATGCTTGTCTCTGCTGTTCTCGTCTGGCTCTTCTCCTTTACGCGCTATAAGGTTGAGCGATGGGAAGGTGCCGTCCTCGTCATTGGCTATCTAGCTTACCTCGCTTGGTTATTACACAACCTGACATAATAAATCGCCGTGATTTCCTCAAGAAATCACGGCAACTTCTTGCGGAAATCACGGCAACTTCTTGCGGAAATCACGGCAACTTCTTGCGGAAATCACGGCAACTTCTTGAGGAAATCACGGCGATTTCTGAAGGAAATCACGGCAACTTCTTGAGGTCCTTGTCGGCACTGGACGTGCCGACCATCAGCTCATACTGGCCTACGGGGATGACGCGCATGGTGTTCGTCTGAACATCCCAGCCCTCGAAGCTCTCCCGAGGCAGGTCAATTTCTACGTCTTTGCTCTCGCCAGGCTTCAGCGTGACACGCTGGAAAGCGCGCAGGGTCTTCAGCGGTCCGTCAACATCGGCGGTATGACGGATATAGACCTGTACGACCTCGGTGCCCTCCATCTTGCCCGTGTTCTTGACAGTAGCACGAAGCGTTGCACTGCCGTCGTTTCTATGCTCTAATTTCTCATTTCCTATTTCGAACGTCGTGAAGCTAAGGCCATAGCCGAAGGGATAGAGCACGTCGCCCTTGAAGTAGCGGTAGGTGCGGTTGGCCATTTTGTAGTCCAGGAAGTCAGGCAGGTCGTTGGCGCTGCGATAGAACGTTACGGGTAGTTTGCCGCTGGGATTTACTTGTCCCGTAATGATTTCTGCCAGGGCCTGTCCGCCGAGTTCGCCGCCATACCATGCCTGCAGGATGGCGTCGCACGTCTCTGAGTCCTCGGGCACGAGTCCCATAGCTCCGCCGGAGCAGTTGACGAAGACGACTTTCTTGCCAGCCTCATGGAGCATGCGCAGCATGTCGCGCTGGACCTGCGGCAGTTCGATGTCGGTGCGGTCGCCGCCCTTGAAGCCCGGTTCGCTGACTTTCATCTCTTCTCCCTCGACGCGTGGCGAGATGCCGCCGACGAAGACTACTGTCGTGGCATCTCCTATCTGTGCCAGCAAATCCTTGTGGGTGGGAGAGAGTTTCTTGCAGATGTCAAACTTCAGGGCTGCCATGCTGCCCTCCTGCACGTAGTCTATCTGGATGCGGTAGCTGTTGCCCTTGACAACCTTCAGTTCGGCGTTCTTCTCCTGGATGCGCTGGCGTACTTGCCAGATGTTGATAAGCGTGTCGCCGTTGACGATGACGCGTACCTTGTCGTCGGCACCAACGCGGAGCAGGAGCGTCTCGTCTTCCGTTGGCGTGAAGATGCCTTCGTAGCGGGCAGAGAAGTATTCGAGGTTGACGCCCGGGGCAAAGACGGTGTTCCCGCCGTTGCTGAGGTTAATGGGCGAGGGCAGGGTTGCTGTTGCCACGGGTGTGCCCAGCGTCTCGGGACCATTGGCGCCGTCCATCGTCTTGTTCCAGTAGGAGGCTTGCATGCCTTGGGCGCCGAGTGGTGTGCGCAGCAGGTTGTAACGGCTCTCGAAGACCTCGCTGCGTGTCAGTCCGCAACCCTGGATGAAGGGGATGTCGCCTAACAGCCGGCGCAGACCTTCCACGACGGTGACGGTCTTGGTGGGATAGCCGTTGTAGTTGCCAAGTTGCATAATGCTGTCGTTGGCGTTGGGACCCATCACGACTATCTTACTGTTTGACGGCAGGCTGTTTGCTGTTTGACCGGTGCCTTGCAGGTTTTCACCATTTCCCTTTAGCAAAGGTAGCACGCCGTTGTTCTTCAGCAGCACGACGCCTTCGCGGGCAGCTTGCAGGGCAAGGGCCTTATGAGCGGGGGAGGCGATAACGGATGAAGGAACCTTCGTCCACTCTACCATCTCGTCCGGGTCGAAGTCGCCCAATTCAAAACGGGCTTTCAGCAGGCGCTTCAGACTGACGTCAACCTGCTGTTCACTGATGTCGCCACGACGGACGGCAGCGGGCAGCGACTTATATTCCGAACCGCACTCCACGTCCGTTCCGCTGAGCACGGCCTTTGCCGAGGCGGCAGCACCGTCCTTCGACACGTTGTGCCAGTTGGGCAGGAAGTCGCGGATGGCTCCGCAGTCGCTGGTGATAAGTCCCTGGAAGCCCCATTCATCGCGCAGGATGTGCTGTTCGAGACGGGCATTGCCGCAGCATGGCTCGCCAGCGAAACGCTGGTAGGCACACATCACCTCGGCAACGTTACCCTTCTGGACTAAAGCCTTGAATGCCGGCAGGTAGGTTTCCCACAGGTCGCGCTCAGGCAACTGCTGCACGTCGAATACGTGGCGGTTCCACTCTGGTCCGCTGTGTACGGCGAAATGCTTGGCACAGGCCAGGAGTTTCTTGTATTTGTGCTGACCGCTTTCTCCTGTCAGGCTCTGTCCTTGCAAACCATTAACGACGGCTAAGCCCATGCGCTCCGTCAGATAGGGGTCTTCGCCGTAAGTCTCCTGGCCGCGTCCCCAGCGCGGGTCACGGAAGATGTTGATGTTGGGTGTCCAGAATGACAAGCCCTGATAGCGCAGCACGTTGCCGCTCTTCTTAGCCTGTTGGTACTTGGCGCGGGCCTCGTCACTGACAGCGGTAAAGATCTGGTAGACCAAATGGTCGTTCCAGGTGGCTGCCATCTGCGTGGTGATGGGAAATACAGTACTGAAACCGTTGCGCCCTACGCCGTGCAGGGCTTCGCTCCACCACTGGAACGGCGGAACCTCCAGTCTGGGCACGCCTGGCGACGTGTCCATCATGAGTTGGGCTTTCTCCTCTATCGACAGGCGTCCGAGGAGGTCGGCAGCACGTTCTTCAGCCGAAAGATTGGGATTCTGGAAGGGGAACTTCTGGGCATTGATTGAAGTGACAGAAAGTGCCAGAAGTGCAAAAGTGAATAATACCTTCATAGTTGTCCTTGTGTTAGTTAGGTTACTTGTTTTTTTAATGAAAAGAGGGTGCGTCATTATCGACAGACGCACCCTCTTATTATAGAAGGGAATTGGGATGACAGTTTACTTAATCCATCTGGGGTCACCAGCCTTCAGGTCCTTCACATTGTCGTTGCCGACCGTGAAGTCACCGTTGGCGGCATCCTTGAACTGAGGATCGAGAACGGTACCATTCGTGTCGAACCATGCAATGGTGGCATCAGCTGTGGCGCCTGCTGAAATCAGGTTCTCGGTGTTGAAGTAGACGTTGTTGTCCAGCGTAGGCTCAGCATCGGTGCTCTTCTGGTTTGTGAAGCCGCGCTTGTGGTTCGTACCAACGACCAGGTTGTTGGTGAAGGTAATCTTGTTGCCGGCAAAGCGGATGTAGAAGATACGGTAGTTGGCACCGCCGCTACCCACGTTGTACAGAGTGTTGTGGTCTACTACAATGACGGGGCTTGCTGTTACACTGCTTGAGGCATCGTCCATGCGGAAGAAGTCACGCTCCTTGGCAGACTCGTAGACAGTGTTGTTCTTGAATGTCAGCTGGTTGTAGCCACCCTTACGGCTGTCGATGAAGTCACCGCCTGAGCACTCAATTTTGCTGATGATGTTGCCCTGGATGGTAATCTTGTCAACGAGGATGGGCTGGTTGATATACATCAGACCCTTGGTGTAGTTTTTCACCTGGCTGTTGGTCAGCGAGAACTCGCTAATGGTGTTAGCACCGGTGAAGTCGAATGTCTGACCGCCATCAGTGCCAAAACCGTCGAGGATGACCTGATCGAGTGACAGAGGAGCCTCAACCTTGAAGCGACCCTTGATGACGGGATAGCTGCCCTGGCGCAGACCCTTGATGGCAATAGCCTTGGTGATCGTTACTGAACCGCCGTAGTCGGTATCAGCACCCTTGATGCCATACTCACCGGCATCGATGACGAGGCGGTAGCCTTCGGGAGCGTCAGCAATCATCTGTGAGAGGTCATCACCCGGAGATACCAGAATATCGGTAGGCTCAAGATAGACACCTGTGGTGAACGAAACCTTACCACGGGTCTTACCGTTGCGGGTCATGATGGCGGTGTACTTCGTCTCAGGCTGCAGACCGGTAATGGTAGCAGCACCGGCAGCGATGTCGCTTGCGGTAATAGTATAGACAATGTCACCCGGTGTGAGGGTAATCACATCGGCAGACTGACCGGCAGGCCAGCGCAGGGTAACCTGTTTAGCCTGAATGTCTTCTTCGGCAACAGGCATAAAGATCTGCTCAGACTCAGTTTTTGCAAAAGCTCCGCTCCACTTGGAGTTGCGTGCTTCGTTGCCGTCGAGAGCCATTACTCGGAAAGAATACTTCGTCTCACCGTCCAAGTCGGTAACCAGGAAAGGAACCTTGTCGGGAGTAATGCTAAACGTCTTCTGTGGAGTACCTGCAAATGTCAGGCTGTCGTTGGCAAATACCTCAATATTGTACTGAGTAACGCCATCAGCAACATTCCAGCTCAGCTCCACATTCGTGCGGTTGCGAACCTTTGCCTCCAAACCAATGGGAGAAAAGTTGCGGTTGAATAGGATGTTAGTGATTTCATCACTCTGATCGCTGCACGATACGGCAGAGATGGCAGCAAGTCCTATCAATAAGGTTTTAAAATATATCTTTTTCATTTTCAATCTTGTTTTTGATTATAGCTGTCCTAAGTTACCATCGTTGTTCAGCATATTGTTGCTCTTGTCAATAAAGGTCTGCCAGATGGGCCAGATGCAGTGGGTGCTCGGCTGAACAGTGTAAAGACCATTGATGTAGTTGTCGTCCAGTGTGTACTTGCCGCTGCTGACAAACCAGTTCTTTGACTCCCAGTTGCCAAGGGTAGCAATGACATCGGGATCGTCCTCGCCCTTGTTGAAGCCGTAAACCTGAATCTTGTCCTTGTCCTCGGCATTGTTGATGTAAACCTTGTCAGGATAGCCTTCATACTGCCCAGTACGCTGCTGCAGGGCAGTCAGCTTCTGCTTGGCAAGTTCCATCTTCTGGTCGATGATACCCCAGCGTACGAGGTCGGCCCTACGGAGTGACTCACCGGCAAACTCAAGGGCACGCTGGTCGTAAATACCCTCACGGAAAGCCTGCTGGCTGGCGGTGTACTTAGCCTGCAATGCAGCCACCTTGGCAGCAGGAAGAACACGACTCAGAACGGGCTCCATATAAGTCCATGCAGCGCCGGTGTTACCCAGCTCGTTCTCAGCTTCGGCTGCCATCAGGTAGACGTCAGCCAGACGCATATACTGGAAGTTGATACCGTCGTCGTTGGTAGAGGTGACGGTACGCTTCATCCACTCGTAGCGCAGCTTGCCGAAACACCACTTGTTGATGGCGCGGAAGGTGACATGTGCTTTACCGTTAACCAGTTCCTTACTCCACTCGTATGGCACGCAGGTGATGTCACGGCGAAGGTCTTCCGGATCATAGTCGTAGAAGAGGTAGGCGATAGGGCCGTTGGCACCACCCTGAGCCTGCTGGGTGTACTGGTCTTTGCTGTTGTGCTTGACGCCTAATGTGTAGAGCACGCGGCCACGACCGGCTGAGAAAGGAATCTCCCAAATGCTCTCGCCACCGGCTGCAATGTTGTCTTCACAAAGCTTTTTGAAGTTCTCCTCGAACGAACCTAACTTGTTGTGGCCAGAAGCGATGACTTCTTCACACTCCTGCTTGGCAATCTGGAACATCTTGTCAGAAGCTAACGCTTCTGTGTTTGAACGGCGGAAGCCGTCGCCACGGAGTGCGAAACCACCGGCATAGAGGGCAATACGTGCACGGAGCGACTTGACGAAAGCCTTGTTAACGCGCTCGGTTGTCGAGGTAATTTTGTTCTCGTTGGGCCAGTAGCACAGTTCTTCAGCCTCTTTCAAGTCATTAAGCAGGCGAATGAAGATGCTGTCCTTGTTCATACGGGGCAGATAGATGTTGTCGTTGTTGTTGGGAACAAAACGCCCGGGAACGTCACCCCAGCCCTTAATCAGGTCGTTGTAAAGCACAGCGCGCAGCGTCAGGGCCTCACCTAAGAGATGAGCCATGTCTTTGTTATTCTCAATGTTACCGAACTTACGGATACCTTGGATAGCCAGATTAGCGCGCTCAATGCCCTGATAGAACATGGCGTAAGCGTTGTTGTCGGTGTTCATCTGGCTATTGGTTGACTTGGTGTTCATGTTCCACAAGTCGTTCTTGTTATCATCACCAGCCTTGGAGAGGTCGGGAGAGTTACCGATTTCCACGTCATTGTTCAGACCGTAGTACGGCAGATAACGTCCGCGATATGAGTTGGTTTCTCCGAATGAGACGTTGATAGACATCACTTCAGCCTCTGCCAGTGCATAGGTGGAGAACATGGTTGACTCATCAAGTGTTGAAAGGGTAGGGGCATCCATATCGCAAGATGCAAGACCCAGAATCGTCAACGATAATAAGGATATTTTAATTTTATTCTTCATTTTACTTTCCTCCTGTTTTTAGAAATTCAAGTTCAGACCAATTACAAACTGGCGGCTCTTGGGATAACCAGAGTAGTCACAGTTAGGCGTAAGAGCTGTTCTGCGGATACAGTCTGCCTCGGGGTCGAAGCCTGTATAGCCGGTAATCGTAAATACATTGTAACCAGTAGCGTAGAAGCGCAGGCTCTGGATGCCAACTCGCTTGACGAGTGCATCGGGAATGGTATAACCGATAGTCAAGGTGTTCAGGCGGAGGAAGTCAGCGTTCTCGACAGCCCAGTCGGTGAGCACCATCTTGCTGGTGTAGGGTGACCACATGTTGGTGTTTGCGTTCAGTTCAGCCAGGCGAGCAGGGTCGTTTGACAGCAGGCCGGTATTAGGATCGAGGTTGGTCCAACGGTTACCGTCGGCCATCTCGGTAATCATGTTTCTATACTGATACTTACTGGTCTGGGTATACTCAATTCTGTTGGCATTGTAAACCTGGTTGCCGAGGCTGAAGTTGAAGTTGGCCGACAGGTCGAAGCCGTAGGCACGTCCGCTAAGAGCAAAGCCACCGAATGCACTTGGATTAACGTCACCAATGGTAGTGATATCCTTATTGTCAACGATGCCGTCGCCATCAATATCCACAAGCTTCATGGAACCGGGACGCAGCTTGCCGACAACACCATTGGCATCTACTACACCTTCCTTGAGTTTCCAGCTGTCAGTAGCTTCATCGTAGCTGGCAAAGTCATCGACTTCATAACGTCCAGCGCTCTTGTAGCCGATAATCTCACCGACGGCACTGCCAACGGCAATCTTGTAGTCGTTGCCAATCTCGGTCGATGCCCAGTTGGTGTTCCAGCCAAAGTCTTGCATGTCGCCGAGGGTCTTAATCTTGGTCTTGTTGAAACCAATGTTGCCCTGGAAGTCAATGCCCCAGTCTTTCTTGTTGACGATGTGGTAGGTAAAGCTGAATTCAATACCCTTGTTCTCAGTCTCACCCATGTTACGATACTGATATTCGTAACCTGTTCCCTGTACGGGGAATGCGATGAGCAGGTCCTTTGTGGTGTTGATGTAAGCCTCGACGCTACCATTCAGCTTGCCGCCAAAGAGTGTGAAGTCCAAACCGACGTTACGTGTGATGGTGGTCTCCCACTTCAGGTTGGGGTTAGCCATATAGGTAGAGGGGCGCAGCGGGTTGGAGAACCCGTTAACCCATGTACGCTGGGCAGCAGTGGCACTATAAGGCTCGTACTCCTGAATCAGCTGACCGGAGGGGATGTTGTTGTTACCGGCGGTACCGTAGCTCAGGCGCAGTTTCAAGTCGTCAAGCCATTTCTCTGTACCCTTCATGAACGGCTCCGAAGAGATACGCCAAGCCACGGCGACAGAGGGGAAGTAACCCCAGCGGTTGCCATCGGCGAACTTTGAGGAAGCATCGGCACGGAACGTAGCGCTGACCAGATACTTGTCTTGGAAGTTGTAGTTGGCACGCCCGAAGAATGACAGCAGCTTATCCTCGGGACTATAGATGTCACTGGTAGCTGATGCATAACCCTGTGATGACAGTCTCCATGCCTTGTCAGCATCGTAGTCGGTGGGGAAGCCAACAACCTGATTGGTGTTGGTGTGCTGCTTGGTGATAATCCACTCGTGACCAGCCAGAACGTTCAGAGAGTGAGGGCTGTTCTTGCCGAAAAGCTCCTTGAAGTCGTAATTGATGGTGTTGGTGTTGCGGAAGCGCTCACGCTCGGAGTTAGCCAGCGTAATCAGGGGATGGTCGGCATATTCTTGATTAGCATAGTTGCGTGCGATGTAAGATGTCAGACCATAGAAGCGCTTGTCGTAGTTGTTGTAGAGGTCATAGCCGAACTCAGTCTTCAGCTTCAGATTCTTGTAGACCTCCCACTGGAAGCTACCAGCCATATTGAAGTTCTTACGAATCTGCTGGCGGTCGTTGTCGGCCTGCGACACAAGGGGATTGTAGAGGTTACCCAGATCGTCGTCGGCAGTACCGGCTGCGGGGTCAAGGTTCTTCAATGGGAATGGATAGTAGATGACGGCAAACTTCAGACGCTTGTCGGTATCATAGGTTCCGTTGGCATCATTGGCACCGGCACCGTTGACCTTTGTCTTGGCATAACGTGCCTGGAAGTCCAATTTCGTAGTCTTGCTGGGCTTGGTGTTCAGTTTCAGCGAGAAGTTGTCGCGCTTGAAGTCTGAGCCTACCATGATGGCCTTGTCGTTAATGTGGGCATAGCTGAATGCATACTTGATAGCGTCAGTACCACCGTTGACGTTCAGGTTGTGGTTGAAGGTGTGGCCGGTACGTCCGTAAATCAGGTCTTGCCAGTCGTTACCCTCAACGCCCTGATAGAGGTCTATGTCTTGGTAGTTGCCGAAATAGTCGGTGTAGGACGAAATCTTCTCAGGATTGTTACTGTTTTTCAGCAGAGCCAACTCATACTGCCATTTGGCATAGTCGTATGGAGACAGCACGTCCATCTTCTTGGCAATCTTCTTCCAGCTGTAGTAGGCGTTGTAGCTTACCTTTGTTTTACCTTCCTTACCACTCTTGGTGGTCACCATGATAACACCGTTAGCACCACGGCTACCATAGATGGCGGTAGACGAGGCGTCCTTCAGTACGGTGATGTCCTCGATGTCGTTGGCAGGAATATCGCTGATGCTCTCTACGGGGAAACCATCGACGATGTACAGCGGGTCGTTAGACTGAGTGATAGAACCACCACCGCGGACACGGATTTTTACTTCAGCATCGGGAGAACCCTCGGCAGTAGTTACCTGCACACCGGCCATCTTACCCGTCAGGGCCTCAGAGGCGTTGGCAACAGGAACGGCCTGCAGGGCCTCGCTGTTTACTGTGGCAACCGAACCGGTCAAGTCCTTCTTGCGGACAGAACCGTAACCGATGGCAACCACTTCTTGAAGCGTCGTGGCGTCATCTTCCAGCACGACGTCAATAGAGGTCTTTCCCTTGGCATCGACTTTCTTCGTTTTCATACCAATGTATGAAATGACGATGGGCTTGTTAGCCGTTAACTTGATGTTGAAGACTCCGTCTAAGTCAGTGACACCACCGTTGCGCGTACCGTCTTCAATGACGCTGGCACCGATGACTGCCTCACCCATAGAGTCTTTAACGGTGACCTTGACGGTCTGTGCACTAATGCTGCCTACAAATAGTAGGAATGTCAGCAAGAGCGCACTTCGAATACTCTTAGTTTTAACAGACATAATTAGTAGTTTAAATTAATAAAATAGTTGTTTTGACTGCAAATTTACGAAGAATTATTAACATTGCCAAAGCCAAGGCCTGTTTTTTTTCCGTAAACGCTTACGCAAACATAACGTGAAAAAAGGAACGGGAAGCTTGCGCCTCCCGCTCCTTTAATAATAATAAGGTGTCGCGCGGTCGGCGGTTTTCCCGCCGACATGCTCCGCTCACTTAATCACAACCTTACGACCGTTGACGATGTAAACGCCCTTCTGAGCCTTCTGGACACGGACGCCCTGCATGTTGTAGATGGCATCGGCATTCTCCTGGGCAGCATTAACGGCGTTGATGCCAGTAACCACGGTAATCTTCTGCGGTTCACCGAAGCCACCGCGGCTGTTGGCAGCACGGATGGTGTATTCGTCAGAACTCTCTGCGCGGTTTGAGGGGACACTGGTAATAGCCTCCGGAGTGAATGTCTCTTCGGTAGTGATTCCTAACAGCACGCCGTTCTTGAAGATGGCGTACGCTGTTGCACCGTCAGCAGCAGACCAGCTGATGGTACCGTTCTTCATCTCTGCTGCGGGAGCGTCCACCTGCTTCGTCTGGTTCTGAGCTTCAGTAGCCCAGTCACCCAAGACGTACTGAATGGTGTAGGTGGCAGCCTCTTCAGCCGTGAGGATGGTATTCATCGTGGTACTTTGCTTAGTAAACGTGATGACGTTCGACTCGGGTGTGATGTCTTCGCCTGCGGAATTCTTCGTACCGTATTCACCAGCCTTGCTGAAGTCGCAGTTGATGCCGCTCAGGTTCCAGCGTGTATTGAGGAGCCTCTCGGGATCCTTCAGCGTGGTGTTCAGATAGATGCAGACGGGATTGTCGCTCCAGGCACGTCCTAAGTTGTACTTGTCTGCATTGTTCTCAACAACACAATTGTTGAATACATAGAGCTCAGAGTTGGCAACTATCGTAGCTGTGCTGCGTTTCTCGTTCACAAGGGTTACCTCGTTGAAGTAAACTTTACCGTTACCGCAGAGGTAGTCGACGGTGCCGTGAATCTCACCACCTTCGAAGTAGTACAGTCCGCCCACCTTATGAGAGTAGTAGGTATCCTGGTAGGACAGGTGGCGTACGTTCTTGTTGATGGTCTTGGTACCCTGATCGTGCAGCGTCGGAGCACGTCCGGCACTACCGGCAGCATAGTAGTCGAGGCCATTCTGCAGCGTCAGATCCTGCATGTAGAGTCCCGTCGAGGTGTTGTTGAAGAGGTCGGCCTTGCCTAAGCCCTCCATAGAGGTGGGAGGAGCATTCTTGATGATGACATCTTCCATGCTTTGTCCAATGATAGAGATGTTGTTTCCACTGATATTGGTCAGCGTGGCCTCACCTAAGTCATAGGTTCCATTGGGGAGGAATATCTTGGCACCATTCTCCGAGGCGGCGGCATTAAGTGCAATGACGAGGCTTGCTGCGTCGCTGGCGGGAACAATGTAGTAGCCAGACTGTTCGTCCTTGGCCAGGAAATTCTCGACGTTGAACACTACAACTTTGTGCAGATAAGTCTGGGCAGCGAAGGTGAAGGTCAGCGTTGTGGCCTCGCCGTCGTAAACAACGGTCGTTGTGCCGCCGTCGGTTTCAGCCTTTGCGGGAACAGCGTCGCTAATGACGTTGTTATTGGCATCGGTTACGGTGATGGTAGTGCCGTTACCGTACTGGCAGAGTGTCAGCACAATCTGTGCCTTGCCGCCAACCTTGACGTCGAACGAACCGCCAGCGTCGAACGTGAAGCCGTGGTTGTTGTAGTAAGCGCCGTCGGTGACGTTGAAGTTCTCGTGGTCTTCAGGATAGAACGTGGCCTGCGTCAGGTCGTAGGTCTGGATGCTGCCTACGGTAGGATCGGTCTCTATCGGTGTTACGCTGGCCTTGACGGTAATGTTGTCGTTGACAATGTCCGTCGGCTTCACCTTGATGCCGCTGTTGTAAACCCAGCCGCGGAACTTCTCGCCTTCGGGGATGGTGAGGTCGGCCTCGGTGTAAGGAACTTCGCCGAGAGGATCGCCTGCGAAGACGGTCTTCTTACCCAGCACATTACCATTCTGATCCTTATAGGTAATGGTCACCTCGGTCACCTCGGCAGCCTCGGCCTTGAAGTACGACAGGTAGGAAATGTTCGAGAAGGTCAGCGTGGTGGGGTAGTCCGTATAGAAATAGGTGATGATGCCATTTCCGTTGGTGTCGTAGCAGCCAGCGCTCTTCTGGTCGAGAGTGGCCACCGTCTCTCCTAAGCTGTTCTTGACATCGAAGGTAGCCGGATTAGCAAACTGGCAACCGCTGATGCTAAACTTCACGGTACCGTCTACGGGAACTACCAGCGTGGCGTTAGAGTAGCCGTGCTGCTGATCGTGGAACGTACCACTGAAGGTGACGCCCTCAGGCAGGTCGGCACCAGTATAGCCTTCGGCAGTCAGAGTGGCATAAGGAATCTCAAAGTCCTTGAACGTGCGGGCAACGTTCTCCTTGAAAACGATCTTCTGGAGCACACCTTCAGAGCCGGTCTTGCGGTCGATGTAAATGCCGGTGACGGTTTCATCGAGTTCGATAGTAGCACTTCCCGGGCTCTCGTTAATCGCGACGACACCGATGAGGTCGCCCTTGATACCCTTGTTGCCCTCGCCAAGAGTTCCTCTGGAAACGTTGACCTCGTATGCGTCAGAATTCTTTCTGTTACCGAAGGTCAGTGTCAGCTTACCGGCAACGGCAGGCTTCTCAAAATATGCCCAGCCTTCACTATTCAGCTTAATACCCTTCATACCGTTATTGGTTCCGGCGGGATCGTTGACCTTACTATCATAGTAAAGTCCGTTGTCTGGATTATCAGCGGGAGCCGTTTCCGTGTAATCCCAAATCATTACGACGGGATCGTGTGGCTGAGGCTCTGACGTTGCGGGCAGGGTGATAGTGAGGTTGTTCCAGTAGTTGTTGCTGACCTGAGAGATTTCAAGGGTAGCATCGTCAGTGGTGGCGGTGAATTTGGCGGTGTTGCCGTCAGCCGTACCT
>JAEEVT010000165.1 GCA_016291005.1 Prevotella sp.
CCTGCCATGACGATGCTGACCATCGACATCAGTTTGATGAGGATGTTGAGCGAGGGGCCTGAGGTATCCTTGAACGGGTCGCCAACGGTATCGCCTACAATACAGGCTTTATGGGCAAACGAACCCTTACCTCCGAAAGCACCTTCCTCGATGTTCTTCTTCGCGTTGTCCCAAGCACCACCGGCGTTAGCCATAAAGACGGCCAATGTAAAGCCACCAGCAAGTCCGCCAACGAGCAGACCCATCACACCGGCTACGCCGAGGATGATGCCGACAAAGATGGGTATGAGAATGGCGAGGATGGAGGGGACTATCATCTCATGCTGTGCGGCACGGGTTGAAATCTCCACACAACGTCCATAGTCGGGTGTGCCTGTACCCTCAAGAATTCCGGCAATCTCCTTGAACTGCCGGCGCACTTCTTGAACCATCTTCTCGGCAGCACGGCCTACAGCTTCCATTGTCATACCGCAGAACAGGAAGGCTGCCATAGCGCCGATGAAGGCTCCGACGATGACGCGGGGGTTCATGAGGTTGATCTGGAAGTAGTTCATGAAGTCGGGGATGGTGGCATCGGTAGCATTGATGACCTGTCCGCTGACACTTGTGAGCGTCTCGCCGGCACGAGCCATTGCAATCTTAATCTCCTCAATATAGGACGCTAAGAGAGCCAGGGCTGTCAGGGCGGCAGAACCAATGGCGAAGCCCTTACCCGTAGCAGCTGTCGTATTTCCTAATGCGTCGAGGGCATCGGTACGATGACGAACCTCGTCGCCCAGCTGTGACATCTCGGCGTTACCGCCAGCATTGTCGGCAATAGGACCGTATGCGTCGGTAGCCAGCGTGATGCCCAGCGTTGACAGCATACCTACAGCAGCGATTCCGATGCCGTAAAGACCGTTGGCCAATGAAGCAGACGACAACGAGAGGTCGAAACCGTTGGCGCAGAGATAGCTCAGCATGATAGCCACGCCAATGGTGATGACGGGGATACAGGTAGAAATCATACCCGTACCTATACCTTTAATAATAACGGTGGCAGCACCCGTCTGACCTGCCTCGGAAATCTTCTGAGTTGGCTTGTAAGAGTGGGAGGTGTAGTATTCCGTGGCCTGTCCAATGATGACACCGGCAGCCAGACCGCTGATGACGGAGAAGGAGAGTCCCAGCCAGTTCTCGATTTCCAGGAAGTAGAGAATGGCAAATGTGGCGATGGCGATAAGCACGGCGCTGACGTTGGTACCCAATGACAGCGAGCGCAACAGGTCCTTCATGGTGGCGCCCTCCTTGGTGCGTACCAGGAAGATGCCGAAGAGTGACAGGAAAACACCTACTGCAGCAATCAGCATCGGGGCGATGACGGCACGAAGCTGAACTTCAAGACCTGCCACTGAGAAGGCGGCAGCACCGAGAGCAGCTGTCGAAAGAACAGAACCGCAATAGCTCTCATACAGGTCGGCACCCATACCGGCTACGTCACCTACGTTGTCACCCACGTTGTCGGCTATGGTAGCCGGGTTGCGCGGGTCGTCTTCAGGAATGTCTGCCTCAACCTTGCCTACAATGTCGGCACCTACGTCGGCAGCCTTGGTGTAGATGCCACCGCCGACACGTGCGAAGAGGGCCTGTGTGGAAGCACCCATACCGAAGGTCAGCATGGTGGTGGTGATGGTGATGAGGGAGTCGTCAGTCAGTCCGTTCAGTGCGAGGAACCAGATGGCAATATCGAGCAATCCCAGACCTACTACGGTGAGACCCATAACGGCACCTGAACGGAAGGCCACCTTTAGGCCGGCATTCAGGCTTTCGCGTGCCGCATTAGCAGTACGAGCCGAGGCATAGGTGGCAGTCTTCATGCCAAAGAAACCTGCCAGACCCGAGAAGAATCCGCCTGTCAGGAAAGCAAACGGTACCCACGGATTCTGGACGTTCAGACCGTATGCCATGAAGGCAAACAGGGCGCAGAGCACGACGAACACGATGCCGACAACCTTATACTGCTGTTTCAGGTAAGCCATAGCACCTTTTCTCACGTAGAGGGCAATCTCCTTCATGCGGGGCGTTCCCTCGTCTTCCTTCATCATCTGGGTGAAGAAAAACCAGGCCATCCCCAAAGCCACAATAGAGGCGATGGGAACAAGCCAGAATACACTTGGAATGTTCATAAGTTGTTAGGTTATTTAGTTATAAAAAGAGTTTCGCTATTACGAATTGTCGTCAACACTATTCCACGACATGAGATTACTCATCGACGATATAGTCAGAGAGACTTTCTGCGTCTTCGTCTGGGTCAGTCTCAATGGCAAATGTTGTCCGGTAGTTGTCCTCGGTGATTTCATCATCATCGGGCTCGTCGATAATCTGGTCTTCATCCTCGTCGGGACGATTGTAGTTGTCTTCAATCTCCACATCCTCATCGTCATCCTCGTCCTCGCTGTGTGGTGTGTCGAACTTCATGCGGGGCTTGAAGGCTTCAGGCTTCAGCTTGGCAAAGATTGCCTCAACCCAGGTTCCTTTCTCGACCTCTAACACCTCATAACCATCGGCCACCTTCTTCTCATACATGCCACCTTTTTTGTGCAGACGATCCTTGGGCAACGTGGTGGTAGAGATGTCGAAGCCGCTTTCAATGATATCCTGAATGGACTGTGACAACGAGTCCCAGCCGCCACCGAAGTTACGGTCGAGAACCTCGATGAGTTTTGCTGCTGAGATGTGGCGGATGTTCTCGTAAGTTAAGTCTGTAACACGGGTGATGGGGCGTTTCTTGATAGCCAACGAAATCTTAGCATCCTCGGCAATCTTGACGGTGCCAACCTTATATCCCAGCTTAATGTATTTCTGCTTGACGAGTTTGTCGTCTTCCTTGAACTCTTCCAGCATGAAGGCACTGCGGATAATGTCAGTATAGTGTCGGAGATTCTCTTTTATCTCGGCATCCTTCTCGCCAGCTTCAAGCATACGGAAAATGTCGTTTTCCTGAACGTCCCAGACGGTGCTTTTTGTCAATGTCTTCAAATTGATGGATTTTTCAGTCTTCTCTTCTTTCATATTGATGTTTTTTTGTGTTATTTATTCTATTTGCGTGCAAAAATACATACTTTATTTCCTATTTACAAGTTTTTTGGGAGTTAATTTGGCTTTTCTGCTATTTTTTTTGTATTTTTGTGCCCAATTAATGAGTCAAACATGACAGAGCCCTTAGCAGAAAGACTACGTCCTCGTTCGTTGGACGACTATATCGGACAGCAACACCTCGTCGGCGAGGGTGCCGTTCTGCGTAAGATGATTGACGCAGGACGCATATCCTCTTTTATACTTTGGGGACCTCCTGGAGTAGGCAAGACCACCCTGGCACAAATCATTGCCCACCGGTTAGAAACACCTTTTTACACGTTGTCAGCCGTGACCAGCGGCGTGAAGGATGTCCGCGACGTCATTGAAAGGGCGCAGAAGGGACGCTTCTTTAACGAGGCTTCACCTATTTTATTTATAGATGAGATACACCGCTTTTCCAAGTCGCAGCAAGACTCGCTGCTTGGGGCTGTTGAGAAAGGTGTCGTTACTCTGATAGGTGCCACCACGGAGAATCCTTCGTTTGAAGTTATCCGTCCGTTATTGTCGCGTTGTCAACTATATGTTCTGAAGTCGTTAGAGAAAGACGACCTGTTGTCATTGCTGCATCGCGCTATCACTCAGGACATCTATCTCAAGGAGCAGAAGATTGAGCTGAAAGAAACGGGAGCCATGCTTCGATATAGTGGAGGTGATGCCCGTAAGCTTTTGAATATCTTGGAATTGGTGGTTGAAAGTTATAGTGGTACTATTGGTTCTGGTAGCACCAAAGAATCTAGTCTCGTTATTACAGACGAGATGGTGGAACAATGCCTGCAACAGAATCCCTTAGCCTACGACAAAGATGGCGAGATGCACTACGACATCATCTCGGCTTTCATCAAGAGTATCCGTGGTTCAGACCCTGATGCTGCCCTGTATTGGATGGCTCGTATGATAGAGGGTGGGGAAGACCCTCAGTTCATTGCCCGCCGACTGGTCATTTCAGCTTCCGAAGATATCGGGCTGGCCAACCCCAATGCACTGTTATTAGCTAATGCTGCCTTCGACACGGTGATGAAGATAGGCTGGCCTGAAGCTCGTATCGCATTGGCAGAGGCTGCCGTGTATTTGGCTACTTCTCCCAAAAGCAACTCCGCCTATTTAGGCATCGACAGCGCTCTGGCACTGGTGCGTAATACCGGTAACCAACCTGTGCCGCTTCATCTGCGTAATGCGCCGACAAAGCTAATGAAGGATCTTGGCTATAGTGACGGTTATAAGTATCCACACGACTTCCCAGGTCATTTCACACCACAGCAGTATATGCCAGACGCCTTGCAGAACGAGCGGCTTTGGCATGGCCAGCACTCTCCGTCGGAGCAGAAGCTCTACGAACGCATGGTGAACTATTGGGGCAGTCGCTACGAAAAGTAGTCGACTATGGTAGCTTCTTTACAAAGCGCATTTCGTGGAGGATGCGCTTTTGCCGTTTCAAAATGTAAGGACTGGGATTGGCCGAGTTGAAACGGCGTGGATTGGGAAGTGTGGCAGCAATAAGTGCACATTGCTGGCGGGTGAGTTTCGATGCTCGTGTATGGAAGTGCCACTCGGCCACGGCGTCTGTACCATAGATGCCGTCGCCCATCTCAATAGAGTTTAGGTAGACTTCCATGATGCGATGTTTCGACCAAAGGAGTTCAATAAGTACCGTGAAATATGCTTCCAGTCCCTTCCTGATCCACGAACGGCCTGGCCATAGAAAGACGTTCTTGGCCGTTTGTTGGCTGATTGTGGATGCACCGATTTTGTTTTTTTCCGGGTGTTTGATATTGCGCATGGCCGCATGTTCAATGGCTTGATAGTCGAAACCATGATGCTGTAGGAAGCGTGCGTCTTCGGAGGCAATGACAGCAGTAGGCATATTAGGAGTCATCTCGTCGAGTGACACCCAGTGGTGGCGCAACGTCAGTTCACGACCCTCGCCAGCCCGCTGTGCCATGCGGATGAACATGAGTGGTGTCACCCATACTGGAACCCATCGCAGTATGACGACAGAAAGAATAGTGGAGGCGAAAAACGCCACCACTATCCATTTTATAGTCTTTTTGAAGAAATTAAGAATACGCTTCAATTTAAATACTTCATGCTATGTTATTATCGCA
>JAEEVT010000166.1 GCA_016291005.1 Prevotella sp.
CCATCATTGGCATCGACTATAAGGTCGGTCGTTTTAACTTTGCTGCCAAGTACGAAGCAAAGACGCAGATCCGTATGCTCAACGAGTCAACCGTCAACGAGGCCAGCGAGATTGCGGCCGTCAACAAGTTCCGCGACAGTGAGAAGATTGATGAAGATTCTCCCGCCCAACTTACCCTCGGTGCCATGTGGAGTCCCGTCGATGCGGTTCGCATCAATCTGGGCTACCATCATTTCTACGACACCAAGGCCCGTTGGTATAACAACACCCAGAACCTGCTCGACGGTGGCACAAACGAATACCTCGGTGGTGTGGAATGGGATGTTACCGACCGTCTGACTATCTCTGGTGGTGGACAGTTCACCCGTTACCAACTCACTGATGCTTATATGAACGACATGTCGTTTGTGGTCAACTCCAGCAGCGTCGGTTTTGGCTTCAACTACAAGGCCACCGACAAGATTACCCTGAAGGCTGCCTATTTCCAAACCAACTACGAGGACTACGACCGCACGGACTACCCCACCGCTGGCGTCAGCGACTCGTTCACCCGCACCAACCGCGTGCTCGGCATCGGCTGCGAAGTCAACTTTTAAGACATCCCCAGGACTTTCCAAAATGCCATTATTCCATCGGCAGAGAGATGATGAAGCGGCAGCCTTGGGAGTAAGTAGAATCTAATTGCACCTCGCCACCGAGGGAGGTAATGAGGCGACGGCAAATGGGAAGGCCGAGGCCGAGACCTTCCTTGAAGTCGTCGATCTTGGAGAAGGTTTCGAAGATGCGTTCGCGGTCTTCCTCTTTGATGCCGACACCAGTGTCGGTAACGTAAAAGAGGATACGGTCGACCTGCTTTGCAATCGACAATTCCACATAGCCTGTATCCGTGAACTTTGCGGCGTTATCTAAAAGATGACGCAGGGCTACCATCAAGCGATTGGCGTTGGTATGGACGGTAAACGCATCGTCGACCTCAGACGTAAAGCGAAACTCTACACCTGAGTGCTGCTTACCCCTGATGTCCTCCAATGCCTTGCGTCCCAGGTCATTGCAGTACACTTGCTGCTTTTCCCCCTCATCGATCGAGGTTTCACTTTCGCTCTTCGACAGTTCGAGCATCTCATTGATGATGTTGGTGATCTGATTCACGTTTTTCGAGATGCGCATCTCCATGTCGTGTTTTTCCTCATCGTCAAGCTCAAAATTCGGATTACACAGCACCTGCGAGAAGCCCGATACGGCATTCAACGGCGTACGTATCTCGTGGCTCATGCTGCGGATAAAGGCAGACTTCATACGGTCGCTTCCCTCGGCCTTTTCCAAGGCTACCTTCAGCTGGCGGTTACGAGCCCAGATTTTTCGTAGCAGGCGACGGCGGCCCATGAGGTAAACAAAGATGTAGACGGAGGTAAGGCCAATGAGCCAATAGGTCAGTTTTTTAGCCAGTTTCTTGTTGGCGAGCGACTCCTCACGCGTCATGATGAGCGCCCGCTCTGTGGCCAACTGGTCAAAATTGCCGATCTGTGCGAGGCTGTAGATGGAGTCCATTTCCAGATGACGACGTTTGACGGCCTCAACCACCTTGTCGATGTCGCGCTGCATTGTGAAAATACGGATAGCCACCAACGAGCTGTCGACATAGAGCGTACCCCCGTGCTGCAGCTTATTTAAGGCCAAGCCGTACTGTCGATCGAACGACAACTGGGCTATTTCGAGAATATTGTCATAGCGGTGGCTGAAGCCATGTTTTTTCTGGCTGCGCAGCTCGACGTACTGGTCATAATAGTCGCGGAAAGCCTTTGCATTGTCTTCGAGGAAATAGATATAAGCAGTCATGGCCAAAGAGAGGGAAAGGTATTCGATGTTATCGGTCTCCTTGGCGAGGGCCATCGACTTTTCCATCCACTGCAACGCCTTGCCGGCATCCTTCATACTGAGCATCTCTGCTAAACTCTGATAGGTGCGCATGGAGAACTTCGGATCAGTATCTTCGACCTCTTCCAACGCCTGCATAAAGAATTGCTCAGCCTTGTTTCTACTGTAAACGGAATTATAGATGTCGCCCATCAGGCCCGTTGCGAGGTAGTAATATTGGCTTGCACCGTCGTTATGGAGTTCTTCGTTGAGACGCTCGCCGGCCTGCATGGCCCTAAATACCATGTTATGTCGCAACGCAAAAAAACCTTCGTTGTTCAGCAGTTTATAGTAGAGCATCATGTAGCCCTTGTCGTGCAGCACCCGCTCATAGTCATTGGCAAAGCTAAAGAATTCATCGGGTTCTCCATACTGCAGCAGATGGCGGAATTTATCGAACATTTCCTTGTCTTCTCCTGTCAGTTGGTCGACTGTAACATCCGCACGACAAACCACGGTCGACAATAGAAACAATGTCGAGGTCAAAAGGAGATGGATTCGATATCTATATAGGTCTGTATTCATTACTCGGTGCAAATATACGACTATTTTCCCAACCAGCCAAATATAATCGCCAAAAAGTGACTAAAGAGGATCAATATCGAAATAGATTTGAAGGGTGGAATAGCGCTTGTCTTGCAGCATCTGCTGCTGAGCAAGCGCTAAGTATTTGCGTACTTCAGCCATATTGAGGCCAGGTTCGAACTTCAGCACAATCTTGCGAATGGAGAGTGACTTGACCTTCGAGATGCCAGGTTTATCCGGACCTAGGACACGACCAAAGAACCACCGTCGCAGACGGGTGCCCATCTCTGTGCCTGCCGCTTCGACGACAGCGTCCTGACGATGCTTCAGATAGACATAGACCAATCGGTAATAGGGCGGATAACGGAATTGCTGGCGTTCGACTATCTGTGATCGATAGAAGGCGGTGTAGTTGTTGCGTATCACCTGACCGATTAGTGGCAGGTCCGGGCTCTTGGTCTGAAGGATAACCAGTCCGCGCTTATCTTTACGACCTGCACGGCCACTGACCTGCGCCATCATCATAAAGGCGTGCTCATAGGCGCGGAAATCGGGATAGTTGAGCATGGTATCGGCATTGAGGATGCCTACCACAGAGACACGATCGAAGTCGAGGCCCTTGCTGATCATCTGCGTACCGATAAGCAGGTTGGTGCGTCCAGCGGAGAAGTCGGTGATGATGCGTTCGTAGGCCTGTCGGCTACGAGTGGTGTCGAGATCCATGCGGGCAATACGGGCTTCAGGGAAGATTTCGTGTACCTCGGCCTCAATCTTCTCCGTACCATAACCACGCGTCTGCAACTGGGTGCATCCGCAGTTGGGACATTCCGTCGGCACCTGATAGGTATTGCCACAATAATGGCAGGTGAGTTGATTGAGGTTGCGGTGGAGCGTGAGCGATACGTCACAGTGTTGGCAATGGGGCACCCAGCCACATTGCTTGCACTCGATCATGGGCGCATAGCCACGACGGTTTTGGAAGAGAATGGCCTGTTCGCCGCGCTCCAAAGCCTCACGGACCTTACATAATAATAAAGGCGAGAAGGGACCGTTCATCATTTTACGATGCTGCAGATCCTTGATATCGACAACCTGTATCTCAGGGAGTTCGACGCCCTTGTAGCGCTGGAATAATTCCACCAAACCGTATTTACCCGTCTTGGCATTGTAGTAGGTTTCCAACGAAGGTGTAGCCGTGCCAAGCAATACTTTTGCCTTCTGCATCTGCGCCAACATGATGGCCACGCTACGGGCATGATAGCGCGGGGCGGGGTCCTGCTGCTTGTAGCTGCTCTCGTGTTCCTCATCGATAATCACCAGACCGAGGTGACGGAACGGTAGGAAGACGGCACTGCGCGCACCAAGAATCACGTCGTAAGGGTGGTCAGAGAGCTGTTTCTGCCAGATCTCAACACGCTCGGCATCTGAATACTTGGAGTGGTAGATACCTAACCGGTCGCCAAAAACACGTTGTAACCGTTCCATAATCTGCACGGTAAGCGCAATCTCTGGGAGGAGGTAGAGCACCTGCTGTTTCTTTTCGAGGGCCTGACGGATGAGGTGGATGTATATCTCAGTCTTACCGCTTGAAGTCACGCCATGCAAGAGAGTAACGTTCTTACCCAGGAACGAGACGAGTATCTGATTATAGGCATTCTGCTGGATTGGACTTAACGGTTTGAGACGGTCCAAATGGGGGTTACCGCCGTGATTCAGACGACCCACCTCCTGTTCGTAGGTTTCCAAGAGACCACGTTTGACGAGGGCAGTCAAAGTAGGGAGGGTATGGCCTTGGTTCAGGAGTTCGTCGCGGGTGACATCGGCGGTGAAGTCCAAGAAGGCGGAGAACGCAGCTTGCTGCTTCGGGGCGCGCTGGAGCATATCGAAGGCAATGTGGAGGGCCTGCTCGTTACGGAATTGAGGGGTCAGACGGATATAAGTCTCCGTCTTGGGCTTATAGCCGTCTTCAGCTTTCAGGCCTGATGGCAAAGCAGCCTTGTAGACCTCACCTATCGGCGACATATAATAGTCAGCTATCCACCGCCAGAGTTGGAACTGACTGCCGAACAGAATCGGCGCAGGGTCGAGGATTTGTAAGATTGGTTTGATCTTCTCTGGAGAAAGGTCTTTTCCTACCTCATCTTTTCTCTTTTCATTAATTACACCAACATACGTCTTTCTGCCAAAGGGGACGAGCACACGTTTGCCAACCTCTACCTGATTCTCGGCCGATGGAGGCACGGAATAAGTAAAGCTGCCGTCGAGCGGCACGGGAAGGATAACATCGACAAACAAAATCTACTCAGAAAAAATAGGTAGCAGAAATCTGCCAGGATTTAGGTTTGGTATCATCTGATATAGCCTTTACACCTTCATCAAAAGAAGCTTCTGCTGTAGAACTAACGCCCACATTATAGACAAAGCCGAACTCCAGATGTTTTGACAAAAAGAAACCAGCGCCAAGATTCACACTGAAGGCTGACTTTTTCAGTTGGAAGGTATTATGGATATCATTATGTGTCCATTCAAAGTCCACATCATCACCAATATTGAAAGCAAACTGCGGACCAGCGGCCACATAAAGGCCGGCCGCTTCGCCGATGCCCAGCGTTAGGCGGGCATTGACTGGCACGAGGAGATATTTCTGCTTGATTGACTCACCGTTGACCTTTGTCGACTTCTGGTCGTACAAGCCGGCAATGTCGAGACCCAGTCCGGTAACCGGCAATGCCACCTGGATGGTAGGGCCTCCGAACCAGCCGAGC
>JAEEVT010000167.1 GCA_016291005.1 Prevotella sp.
CTTCTGAGCATCGGTGGCTGACCAAAGGTCAAGCACCGTTTCACTTAGCGGCTGCAAAGGTAGCACTTTTATTTGGAACCACCAAATTTTTGGCAATTTTTTTTCAGTTGACAGCCTTCACAGGGGTCGCCATCCTTCCGAAAGACCCTATAGATCCGCCATGAGGCATACGCCACAGCCCCCATAACCACAATAATACTCAGGAAAATTTGCATAAACTTCTAACATCTTCCATCTAACCTCTTCCATCTTCCATCATCCATCTTCCTTTTTCCATCTTCCATCGCTTAACTTCTTAGCTTCCGCAGCAGCACCTTGTTGATGGCCTGAATGCGACGGCCGCCACGTTCCAGGTCTTTGCCGATGTCCTCGCGTACATTATTTATATTATTAAAGAAGTCGCTAAAGGCATTCAGCACCATGTTGGGCTGCGCCTTGTCCTCGGTGGCGTCAGGGTTGGCCACGATGCGCAGGCCCAGGTGTTCTATGTGGACGTCAATCTCCGTTCCCGTCATGATGGGGTCGCCGTCATAGTGGATGGCACCAGGTGTCTGGCGGCGAATGGTGAGCCGCTGGGTGCGGAAGGTCTTGATTTTCGAGTTGTTGCCAAGTGTCTTCATAAACAGGTCGGCGGCTATCTGCGGAGCGTCCAAGGCATCGAAGGGCTCCATGATGATGACGTCCATGAGACCGTCCTTCATCGTGGCACCTGGGGCGATATACGCGTTGTTGCCGTACTGCGAGGCGTTGGCACAGGCAATGAGGAAGGCTTTGTGGCGCGTGGTGCCGGAGTCGTCCACAATCTGGTACGTCTCAGGTTTGTAAATCAGACCCTCCTTCAGCACGTTCTCAGCGTAGGTGATAGGACCGCGCTTGCCGGCTTCAGCAAACTTTAGCGAGATAAAAGCATCGAAGCCCATGCCGCAGGTGCAGAAAAACGGCAGGTCGTTGATGACACCGTAGTCGAAAGCCTCTATCTGGCAATGGTTGATGATATCGAGAGCCTTACGGACATTCAGCGGTATGCACAGGTGACGTGCCAGGCCATTGCCAGAACCGCAGGGAATGATGCCCAATGCCGTCTCAGTGTGAACCAGCGACCGCGCCACCTCGTTCACCGTTCCGTCGCCACCAACAGCTACTACAATGTCGCGCCCGTCGGCAGCACACTGCTTGGCAATCTCGGCAGCATGACCTGCAAATTCAGTCATACGAACCTCGTAATCGAAGCGTTCGGCATCGATTTTCTCGGCTATCAACTTGGGCAGCTCTTCCTTGCTTCCAGTGCCGGAAATGGGGTTCACGATGAACGTGATTTGCTTGTGTGAGTCCATTGTGGGTGCAAAAATACAAAATATTTAGCATTTTCTTGCACGAATTCGTAAAAAATGTGTAACTTTGCAGCCTGAAACTAAATGTAGCTGAGGCTACACCTATATTTTATGGGACAATTACAAGAAAGATACAAGCTTTATCGTGAGCCGCAGAAGTATATGGAGGCTGACGTTTATCCCTATTTCCGTGCCATAGAGGGCAAGCAGGGGACAGAGGTAGAAATGGGCGGTCACAAGGTATTGATGTTTGGTTCGAATGCCTATACAGGACTGACTGGTGACCAGCGTATCATTGACGCCGCCAAGGCTGCGCTCGACAAATACGGTTCGGGTTGTGCAGGTAGCCGATTCCTGAATGGAACGTTGGACATCCATGTGCAGTTGGAAAAGGAAATCTCAGAGTTCGTCCACAAAGAGGACTGTCTCTGTTTCTCCACTGGCTTCTCCGTCAATCAGGGCGTGCTGGCTATGGTGGTAGGCAAAGACGACTACATTATCTGCGACGACCGCGACCATGCTTCTATTGTCGACGGTCGCCGTTTGTCGTTTGCACGTCAGCTTCACTACAAGCACAATGACATGGAAGACCTGGAGCGTGTGCTGCAGAAGCTGCCTTACGAGGCTGTCAAGCTCATCGTCGTTGATGGCGTATTCTCCATGGAAGGCGACTTGTGTAAGCTGCCTGAGATTGTAGAGCTGAAGCATAAGTACAACTGCTCCATCATGGTGGATGAGGCTCATGGCATCGGCGTATTTGGTGACCACGGCCGTGGCGTTTGCGACCACTTCGGGCTGACTGACGAGGTTGACCTCATCATGGGAACATTCTCGAAGTCGCTGGCCAGCATCGGTGGATTCATTGCCTCAGACTGGGATACCATCAATTTCCTGCGTCACACTTGCCGTACATACATCTTCTCGGCATCGAACACTCCCGCAGCAACGGCTGCCGCTATGGAGGCCCTTCACATCCTGCAGAAGGAGCCCGAGCGCATTGAAGCCTTGTGGAACGTGACGAAGTATGCCCTGAAGCGCTTCTCAGAGGAAGGCTTCGAGATTGGTGACACAGAGAGCCCCATTATCCCGCTCTATGTCCGTGACATTGAGAAGACATTCCTTGTAACGGCACTTGCCTTCAAGGCTGGCGTATTCATCAATCCCGTCATACCGCCTGCTTGTGCTCCACAGGACACGCTGGTGCGTTATGCCCTGATGGCTACCCATACCAGGGAACAGGTTGACCGTTCCGTGGAAGCCTTGAAGAAAATCTTCGTAGAGCAAGGAATCATCAAATAATTGCGGAAAAATTTGCAAAGGTCACAGAAAATGTGTACCTTTGCACCGCTTTTAAGCAATCGAGGTGTAGCGCAGTTGGTAGCGTTCCTGGTTTGGGACCAGGCTGTCGCAGGTTCGAGTCCTGTCACCTCGACCACCCATGTGGAAAGAGTCCGCTGACTTACAATAAGTTAGCGGATTTTTTTTGTTAGCGTCCCAAGAAATTCGTTTTTATTTACATATTTTTGGGACGATTTTGGGACGCAAGGCGGGTGTACTAGAACCCTAACATGCCCTAAACAATAAAATCATTTTACATTACAATATAACTGCTTAACATAATTATTTGATTTTTAACGTCCTTTTTCGATTTTACCACCAAAATCGACAGATTTTTGCCTTACATACTCCTTCATGTTATTGCAGAAATGTGCAGATTATGGTTAGCGTCCCAAAAATCTAAAGGTCTATCATTGCAGTAAAATACAGTTTTTTGCAGAAGATGGTTGTAATAATCCTTCTATTTTCATTAGTTCAGTTGAGTACGTGATGCAGGTTTCTTCATGTTATTGCAGTTGTATGCATGATACAGTACTTTACCTCTTTAAGAATTGTGCATGGAAGTGCAGATGAATGCAGGTTGTTGCATAATAGGGTTTTCAAGTGTTCTAAACAACACTCAGACCTACAATCACGGTATATTGAGCAATAAAAAGGCCGATGCAAGTGTCTTCTTCCCTTTCGATTGCTTTATTTTCCAGATTTGCACCCTGGGATTGGAAGACCTGCTATCGGCACCTTATATATATGTTATGTGAAGGTTATCTGAAAAGCTCTTCTTGCTTATATAACTGCTTGTAGTTTTTGGGAGGTTCAATTGACCAACCGTATTCCTTCAGATTCTCCTGAAGGGCGTATTCTATGATGTTATTCCGCTTATATTGCTTCTTAGCCTTGCTGAACTTCGGCTGCTTTTCCTTCTCCAGAATCACCTGAATAACCTGCGTATAACAGTCTCTGCATTGCCTGGCCTCACGGTTGATAGTTGCCATATAGTATGTCAGTTCCCGTTTGCTGAGATACTTAGAAAGCAGTGAGATAACGATCTCCTCCTGATGGTCTGCGCCATAGAACATATTCGCGTGAAGCTTTTGCTGTGGCGTTTTTCTGGTCTTCTCTACGTATGGTGGCTCATAGGGGTACAAATCCTCGTCACCCTTCTGCCAAGGCCTGCACAGCCCATCCTTTGGATTCTCCCGTGTGTAGATATAGATGATGATTGATGATGTCTTGCCTCCGATTCCCTTTCTTGGCCCAGCCTGAAAGTCGAACCATACGTTGGAGGCATGAAACAGATACAAGTCGTACAGCTCATTCTGGGCTACCTGAAGGATGTTGCTCCTGATGTCCTTATAACTCTCGTACGACGATTCCTGCAGCACCTTGCCCGTCTTCTTATCCCTGATTTCATTCAGGTTGAAAAGCACCCGGAAATGATCCATTCCTATTGGCACCACGCGCTTCTTAAACACGTTGCCCGTCGTTTCCTCCTGGCCGTCGCTGTATCTGTAGTCACCACCGTACTTGCAGCACAGTTCATACAGTTTCTGCGTGTATTTCGACCTCAACCGCATGGCTGTTCCAAGGTCGAAGCTCGTGAAGTTCTGCGTCAGATTGATTAGCAGCGGCATAATCTCTGGCGATATTCGGATGGCGTACAGTTCCTGTTCCTCATCGTAGAAGAACGTATCTACCCAGTGTATTCGGCCCACGATGACCTTTCCGTCAGCCTTACGATAAGTGATTGGAAAGAACTTCATGCCCAGTTCCGTCAGCACTTCGTAGGTGTATCTGATGTTCTTCGACCCGCCGATCTCACCCAAGTCGCGGTCAGTCATATAGAAGTACAACTCCTTCCAGTTGTCAGGCACGTCGAGGTTGTTTTCCATGAACTTGTGCTTCACCACGCCCGTAATGAAGTACATCACCCGCCGCTCCATCAGACTGCAGGAGATGGGTGAACTGATAAGGTCGTTACTCCAGATGACATTCTCATGTTGTATCGAGGCAAGTTCCTTTTGCCTGAATATCTCGTTTCTCTGCCGAGGCATAATCTACTTTGCTATTGCCGTATTTACGGGATTCATCATTCATGCTTTGCTTCTGCCCGACGGATGCCCATGCTGCCAGCTTACCACTGTTGCACACTAATCCGTCAAGGCTCTTGTTACGAATTCAAAGTAAAGCACAAATTAAAGTCGTCCGTAACTAAGACGCTGCAAAGATAGTGCTTTTCCCTGAAACCACCAAATCCGTTCAATGGCCTGGCAAAGGCCTTCGGATGCTAAAAACCTCCTAACTTCCATGTTACCCTTAGTCCTGCTACAGGTTGACACCTTCGTTGCCTAAAAACCTCCTAACTTCGGTTTTATTGTGCGTAAGCGTATCCGCTTTGACGCCTTGTCGTTTATCGTTTCTTCCATCTGTCAGGCAATAGTTCTCTGTATTCCTGTATGTCTATTGGTTTCTTTGGCGGTATTGCTG
>JAEEVT010000027.1 GCA_016291005.1 Prevotella sp.
GTGATTTGCTTATCAAGCTGTCGTGTTTTTTGGTAGATATTTAGCATTTTTTTAGATTTTTGTCGTGCAGGAATTTCTCAAAAATAGCAATTTTGTGACATTTTCGCTTTGCGAAACTTTCTGACAAATGCCATTTTAGTGTAGGTAAATGTAGAAAAGTGTAGGTAACCTACACTAACTAACGCACTAAAATACAAGTAGTTACAAAGAAAGTGTAGGTGTGTAGGTAAAAATCACTAAAAATTATTTTTGAAAATTTTCTATGTAAAAACGCCCTAATTACCCAGATTGCTTCATACCGCCAACCGCACCCTTGCCCACCCCTAATGCCTTTGCCAACCACGCCTAATGCCCTTGAAACCAACTATATACACATCGCCCCGGGCCTGCCAGGAGCAAACCGGGACGATGCTATATTATATAATATAATAGGTTCGCGCGAGTTAGAAGTCTTCCTCTCCGGAAATAATCAGGAGTTTTGTTACATCTTCACCACTACGCTGCGGCCGTTGACGATGTAGATACCCTTATTAATTTTGAATTACGCCACAAAGACAATACTTTTTTCGTGAGAAAACAAGCGGAAAGACAAGAAAAAACAAAGATTCCGCCTGCTGGGTATTTGTTAGTTCTTCATCTGCTCTAAGAGGCTGGCGAGGTTTTCTAAATCGCGAGGGTCTACGCTGATGTCGAGGAGATTGCCGTCGCGATTGAAGAGTTTGTAGGTTGGCCAGCTGTGGACGTTCAGGTGGCGCTCGATGGCTGCCTGCTGTTCGTCGGGCAGGTTGTAATGAGCCACGTTCGGACCGCTGACGTTATACTCCTTGATGACGTTCTGCCAAGAGTCCTGCGGACTGCGATTGGCCAGGTAGAGATACTGGATGTCGTAGTCCTTCAGCCGTGCATACTCCTCTGTAGAGTGGCTGAGTGCCTCCTTGCAGGGACCGCACCATGTTCCCCAGATATCCAAGAGCACCAGCTTTCCTTTATAAGGTTCGATGATCTTCTTCAACAAGGCCTCACCCTCAGAGATATTGGCAAGATCGTCTGACGACTTGAGCACCAGTTTGTCGAACTCGCGGTTCTCGATGGCGAGGTAGTGGTCGTTCTGCTTCTCTATCATCGCGATGAGGTTGGGATTGCTGACCATGGCCTTGATGGTGTCCAAGACGGCGGGGAGGATGGATGTGTGTTCATGGTCGATATGGCTGAGCACCTGACGGCCGAGCCAGACGTTCTTGATAAATGGGTCGGCATGGAGTGAGTCGAGTGTCAGTTGGTATTGTTTCAAGGTGCTTACGAGCAGTCCTCCATTGATAATTTTGGTAGCTCTTGGCGACTGGAGGATTTTGTTGACCTGGCTGACCAAGTCGGCATTGAGGGAGTCGATTTCACGTGATTTGCGTATCTTAGCCTCGATAGTGGGTTCAGCCTCAACAAGAGGAGATACCTCATCTATCCATTTCTTCCAACGAGTGAGTATTGCCATTTCTTCGTCGTTGGAGGCGAACTCCTTGAAGTGGTCACGGAGGTTGTAAGAGAACACGGCGTTACGTGCCCGTCCTGCATCGTCTAAATAGTCACGGAGGAACCAGCCGAGTCCACGGTGCAGGGTGTAAGGTTTTTCAAACTTCGTCCAGAACGTGTCGTATGCATAGCGGCGGGCACTGTCTGAGAACAGCATATCCCTTGTGGAGAAGCGGGCCTGTCCAAAGTCCTTTGCCTGCATCGTCAGCGTGTTGCCTTTTCTGTAACGGTTGAAGCGTGTGGAGAGTGTAGGATGCTGCTCACAGAGTGCGTCGATGTTAGCATACTGCGCCTTGATAAGGCTATCGACCGAGGTAATATATGTATCATAGAGTTCCGCCCCTCCTTTGCCGGCAGTATCCTTCCCATGATACATTTCAATGGTCTTCCAGTCGAGCGGAAATTTAAAGAGTTCGTTCTGCAGGCGGCAGTCGTCGCCCATGAAGAAGCGGCGCCCTTCCTTGAAGTCGTAGAGCATGAAGTAGGTCTTGCCAGGCTCGAACATCGTGCGGACGAAACAGCGGCGCCAGTCCGTGAAGAACTCCGTACTGTTGAGGGCGGGAACTTTCGCGGTGAAACGTCCCTGCTCGTCGAGGTCGGCATAGACGGTGGTTTGCGCATCAGTATAGAAGTCTTGATGACTAATTTCGAAGGTTTTCAGCTGTTTGTAGAATTCCGGCATGTCCTTGATCCAACCCACAATGGTAACGGTGTCCGTCTTGTAGCCAGTATCTACGAAGTCGGTGCGCGTGTCCTTGGTAGGATAGTCGGGCAGGAAACGAGTGGTAATCATGGCATAGGTGGCCTTGTTGCTGCCAATCTGAATGGTGCGTAAGCCTTTCTTGTCCTTGCCGACCATGACCTTCAGCTCGTCGTTGCCATTGGTCATAAGGAAAGTAGCCTCGCCCGTCTTTGAATTGACGTCGCGCTGCTTATAGTTCCAGAACTTGCAGTCGTAGACAGCGCAGTCCTCGAAGAAGGCAATCTTCCAATTGCCCTGATCGTCGCGCCAGTAAGAAGGGAAGAGTTGTTTCCAGCGCTCCTCGGCAGGTTTGATGCCTTTAAACTGAAAAGCGCCCTGTCCGTCGCCCTCGATGAAGTCGAACGACTTCGTTCCCTTAGGCAGCGGCGGGAAGTGGAAGGCCATATCCCGTTTGTAGTCCTTGTCTGTCAGGAAGTGCTTGTTGAGTTCTATGCCGTCGGCAGAGACGATGGTATAGCGCTGTTCGCCCACCTTCAGATAGGTATCGCCCACAAACTGGAACCAATAGTCAGGACCGTCCGACCGCTGGTGTGCGGTGATATACACTACGGTCTCGTTGTCCTTCAACTCGACCTTAGTGACATCGAGGAGAAGGTTGAAGAACCCGTCGCCGTTAGTATTTCCATACTCCATAGTGGGCTGTTCCCACACGATGACTTTCTCTTTAGCCTGCCCTGCCACAACGACGAGGGCGAGGAGGATAGTTGATAATAGTTTTTTCATTGACATTGGTATATCTTTTTTAAATGCAGGGGCAAAGGTACGAAGAAAGATTAGGCTGTGCAAATAAACGAAGCACTTTTTCTGAAACTCCTTACTTATTGCCGTTTTCCTATGATGACAAAGCGAAGACGTTATACGTCTTTTTAATGGTATGAGAAAAACCCTTTTGCTCCTCATGATGCTTGTCGCGGCTGGTGCCGTGACCAACTTGTGCTTGGCTGACGGCTTCAGCAAGGCGCAGGGTAGTGGTGGCGACTTTGGCAAGGCGCAATGGATAGGAGCCATTACGCAGAAGGACGCCCGACTGCCAGTTGGGCGCAACTTCACAGGAGCCAAGCTAAAGGAAGCTGCCGTCAAGGAGGCTTGGGCGGCGGTCGACACACTGGCCTACAGGAGCATCTACCTCAAGCGTGACATCACGCTGAAGGGCAACGTTCGGCAGGCTACGGCTTATATCTGCGGACTGGGGTTTTACGAGTTGAGCATCAATGGCTGGAAAATCGGCGACAGCGAGTTTGCACCCCTTTGGAGCGACTACGACAAGAGCGTGTTCTACAACACCTACGACGTCACCGAATGGCTGATGACCCGCAGGGAAATGCACACCAACAGACTATACCCGCATTATGATTTGCAGGTTCTGTTGGGCAACGGATTCTATTGCGAGCCGGGCCTGCGGTATGCCAAGATGAAGATAGCCTTTGGACCGCCAACGCTCCTGTTCAGGCTACACATAGTCTATGAGGACGGCACGGAAGAAAACGTGGTCAGCGATAACCAGTGGCAATGGACCCTATCGCCCATTACGTTCAACAGCATCTATGGCGGCGAGGACTACGATGCGCGGTTGGAGGAGCCTACCCCCAACCCCTCCACAAGGGAGGGGAGTTGGTTACCTGTAGTCATACAAGAAGCACCAAAGGGTGTACTGAGGAAACAGATAGCTGAGCCAGTAAAGATTATGGAGCGTTTTGGCGTGAAGGATACTGTGCGCAAGGATTCCGTCCTTGTGCTCGATATGGGCCAGAACCTCAGCGGTTTCCCAGAGATTACCGTTGAAGGCAAACGTGGCCAATGGATTAAGCTGACCCCTGGCGAGACGCTGACCAAAGAGGGACTCGTGAACCAGAAGCAGACTGGCCGTCCACACTACTATACCTATATATTAAAAGGTGGAAAGAATGGCGGAAAGGGAAGGACAGAAGTCTGGCATCCACGGTTCTCTTATTACGGCTATAGGTATTTGCAGGTGGAGGGCGACATCGAGGTGCTGAAGAAAGTAGAGTCGTGCTTTGTGTATAACTCGGCAGAAAAGACGGGAGCGTTTGAGTGCTCGAATCCGTTGCTGAACGACGCCTACCGACTGATAGACCGTGCCATCCGCTCGAACTGGCAAGCCGTCTGGACCGACTGTCCGCACAGGGAGAAGTTAGGCTGGCTGGAGCAGGACTGGCTGAACGGCGAGGGACTGCTGGCTAACTACGACTGCCGCTCGATGATAGAACAGACCATGCAGAACATTGCCGATGCGCAGTTTGAAAACGGCGCCCTGCCGGAGATAGCACCCAACTTGTGCGTCTTTGAAGGGTCGTGGGCACCGCCGTTCCTCGAGTCGCCAGAATGGGGAGGGGCGTTTATAGCACTGCCGTTCCTGTACCGAGACTATTATGGCGATGACAAAATCATCGCCCGCTATTTGCCGATGATGAAACGCTACGTGGACTACTTGGCGACGCAGGATTCGGCATACATATTAAAACAGGGGCTTGGCGACTGGTACGACTACGGTCCCGGTAGGGCTGGCTTTGCACAGAACACCCCCATGCCGCTTGTCTCTACAGCCCATTACTATTGGTGGAACCGTCTGATGGGCGAGGCACGTGCCGACAGCATCCGCGAGGCGTTCATCAAGGAGTTCTACCATCCTGAGACGCACCTTGTGGGAACGGGCAGCCAATGTGCACAGGCCATTGCCTTGGAGATGGCACTCATCCCGGAGACCGATCGCCAGGCCGTGCTGGACAGCCTCGTCAGCGACATCCACCGTCACGGCGACCGTCTGACCACAGGCGACGTCGGCAACCGATATTTGTTCAACGCCCTCATCCACAACAGTCAGCAGGAACTGCTTTACAAGATGCTGAACCACTACGACGTACCAGGCTACGGCTATCAGATCAAGCTTGGACATACCACGCTGACGGAGCAATGGAACCCCGAGCACGGCGCCTCGATGAACCACTTCATGATGGGGCACCTGAACAACATCCTCGTACCTTATATATTAGGTATATGGCGAGAGAACGGTGAGACGGTCATAGCCCCCCACCCCATCGGCGACCTGACGTGGTGTAAGGGTGAAAGTCACGGCATCAGCGTCTCGTGGTACTACGAGGGCGACACCTTTTTGGTGAGCGTCGACATCCCTGACGAACAGCAGGCTACCATCCTGCTGCCCTATAGTGGCCATCGTCACCACTTAGGCGAAGGACATTACATTCTGAAAGAAATGAAAGGAATGAAAGAAATGAAAATGAAGAAATGCCCCAATAAATTGTAAATTGTCAAATTGTAAAATATAAATATCCAAGATGGAAACAAATTTTAAACGCCCTTTGAGCGGAATTATTCCGCCACTTGTAACCCCGTTGAAGAACAATGAGACGTTAGACGTCGAGAGTCTTGAGCGTCTGATAGAACACCTGATAGCAGGCGGTGTCCACGGTCTGTTTGTATTAGGCACCACCGGCGAGGAGCAAAGCCTCAGCTACGATGTGCGCAAACAGATGATCAAAGAGTCGTGCCGCATTAACCGAGGCCGTCTGCCCTTGTTGGCGTGCATCACCGACACCAGCATCGAGGAGAGCATCCGTCTGGCCAGGAAGGCTGCTGACTACGGTGCCGATGGCGTGGTTTCTGCACCACCCTATTACTTCGCCACGGGTCAGCCCGAGCTGGCTCAGTTCTATGAGGAGCTGGTGCCCCAGTTGCCCCTGCCGGTGTTTCTCTATAACATGCCCAGCCACGTCAAAGTAAGCTTTGCCCCCGACACAGTGAAACGCATAGCCCAGTTAGAGCAGGTGGTAGGCTTCAAGGACTCGTCGGCCAATGCCGTCTATTTCCAGAGCGTGATGTACAAGATGCAGCACCGCAAAGACTTCGCCATGCTGGTCGGTCCTGAGGAGATTACTGGTGAGTGTGTGCTATTAGGTGCACAGGGTGGTATCAACGGCGGGGCGAACATGTTCCCAGAGCTGTATGTCGCCATGTACGATGCTGCCTCGGCTCGTGACATCAACCGAGTGCTCGACCTGCAACAGCTGATTATGCAGATTTCGACCACCATCTATACGGTAGGCAAACACGGCTCCAGCTATCTGAAGGGACTGAAGTGCGCACTGTCGTTGTTGGGCATCATCAACGATGACTTTGTCGCCTCACCGTTCTATAAGTTCGAAGCCCCCGAGCGTGACAAGATCCGTCAGGCACTCGAAGCGTTACCCATTAAGAACGGCAAGTTATGCATCTGATTGATTTTATAATTTTCATTGTTTTCACGCTCGGCGTGGTGGTGTTCGGCTGTTCGTTCTTCAAGAAGGGCTCGTCGGCTGACGAGTTCACGTCGGCTGGTCACTCCATCCCCGGCTGGGTGGTGGGCATGAGCATCTTTGCCACCTACGTGTCGAGCATCTCGTACATCGGCTATCCGGGCAAGGCGTTTGCTGCCGACTGGAACGCCTTTGTATTCTCGCTATCCATACCCATAGCGAGCTATTTCGCCGCCAAATACTTTGTGCCGTTCTATCGTCATTCGGGTTCCGTGTCAGCTTACACCTTCTTGGAAGAGAAGTTCGGCGCATGGGCCAGGCTCTATGCCTCAGCCTGCTATCTATTGACACAGATTGCCCGCATGGGAAGTATCCTCTACCTGTTAGCCGTACCGATGTACATCCTCATGGGTTGGGACATGCACACCGTCATCATCTTGACCTCCATCGGCATTATCATCTATTCGATGATGGGCGGACTGAAAGCCGTCATCTGGGCTGACGCCATACAGGGAATTATATTAATAGGTGGCGCCGTGTTGTGTTTAGGCATCCTGATGTTCTCAATGCCCGAGGGTCCCATGCAGACTTTTGAGCTTGCTGCGAACAGTCCGATGGGCAATAAGTTCTCGTTAGGCGCCTTTACCGACGACCTCACGACATCAACCTTCTGGGTGTGTCTTATCTATGGCATCTTCATTAACTTGCAGAATTACGGCATCGACCAGAATTACGTGCAGCGCTATCATGCCGCCAAGACCGACAAGGACGCGAAGTTCTCGGCACTCTTCGGCGGTTACCTCTTTATTCCTGTCTCAGCGCTCTTCTTCCTCATTGGCAGCGCACTCTACTCCTACTATCAGGCTGGAGTTGCCCCGCTACCAACAGAGATTCAGGCCAAGCCCGACTATGTGTTCCCCTACTTCATCGTCAACGGACTGCCAGTCGGGCTGCGCGGACTGCTCATAGCCAGCATCTTTGCAGCCGGCATGAGCACCGTCTCGACGTCGGTCACCTCTGCCGCCACTATTATCCTGACGGACTACGTAAGACCGTTCTTCCTAAAAGCCCGCAAAGTCACAGACCACTTGCGCCACCACGACCCAAAAGACCATCATCAGCATCAGAAGCTGGAGTTGGCCATTGTACGCCTATCCAGTTTTGGTGTAGGCATTTTGGGCGCCTGTGTAGCCATCGCCATGCTGAGTGTCGAGAGCATTATCGACGCTTGGTGGACGCTCTCCAGCATCTTCTCAGGCGGTATGCTCGGCCTCTTCCTGTTGGGTTGCATCCCACAAAAAATAAACCGCAGCGCAGCACTCATTGGCTGCATCTGCGGCATTGTGGTCATCGGATGGATATCGCTGGCTGAGCTTTGGCATCTACCAGGCATCCACCTGCATCCCTATCTGGCCATCGTCCTGGGCACTACCACGATATTCCTCGTAGGTTTCCTCCTAACGTTCCTGATCAAGGGAAAGAAGTAAGCTGGTAACAGTGTACTTGATTTCACATCGTTTGCCCCTCAACAGTAATATCAAGATATCTATTTTCTGACAATAACTGCATTGGGATATTTCTTCATGTCGAGCACAAATATGTTGTCGCTGACGCCAAACTTAATCTTCGTCACCGTCATCTTCATGGAAGCGATGCTTACCTTGGACTCTACCTCGTGTAGCATATAAGTGTCCTTCACTATCTTCATAACCGTTTTCCTAGGCGTATCCTTCTTCAAGGGCCCAGTAAACGTAATCTCCCAAAGTTTGCCAGTATCCTTCAGTTTCGCCTTCTTGTACTCCTTGTCCAAGCCCAGGTTGATAGAGAACTTCTCCTTGCTTTTCGTTGTGGTTTTCTCAATGGTCAGCGTGTCGCGCTCGTCATCGTCAGAAGCCTTCTCGTATCGCCACATCTGCGTACCGTCGAAGCCCGTCTCGGTATATATTTCGTGACCCAGAACTTTCATCTTGACGACAGAAAACGACTTGTCGTCCTTTTTACACACCTTCATCGTGCCGTTCATCGATGCAATTACTGCACCCACGTGCAACTTTATGTCAATCTCAGCACCTCCCGAGAAGTGACTCTTATCACCACACTTTTTTAGGATATCCTTTACTTCGGCAGAAATCTGCGCTTGCGCTACCATGCTCAACAGCAGCAATGCTATAGTCAATAATTGTTTCATCGCCTCGTCTATTATTTCTGTGGCCACAAAGATAAGTATATTTTTCGAAACGGCAAAATATTTAAGAGGATTTCACAATAAAGGACCTTACTGTCATCGGCGTCATCACTATTGGTATGATGACAATAGGGTGGTTTGTTCGTCATAGAAGTTAGAAACTCATAACAACAATCATACTGAAACAATGAAACAAAATTATCCGAAGATTGGTATCCGCCCGACCATCGACGCTCGTCAGGGCGGCATCCGCGAAGGGCTGGAGGAAAAGACCATGAATCTGGCCAAAGCCGTTAAGAACCTTATTGAGCAGAACCTGAAGAACGGTGATGGCTCGAAGGTGGAGTGTGTCATCTCGAATACCACCATTGGCCGTGTGGGCGAGAGTGCCGCTTGTGCCGAGCAGTTCGAGCGCGAGGGAGTGGGCTCTACCATTACTGTCACCAGCTGCTGGTGCTACGGTTCAGAGACGATGGATATGAACCCCTACTACCCGAAAGCCGTCTGGGGCTTCAACGGAACAGAACGTCCGGGTGCCGTCTATCTGGCCGCCGTGCTCGCCGCCCACGCCCAAAAGGGGTTACCCGCCTATGGCATCTACGGTCATGACGTACAGGATCTGGACGACAACACCATCCCCGAGGACGTGGCAGAGAAGATTTTGCGCTTTGCACGTGCTGCCCAGGCCGTAGCTACCATGAGGGGTAAGAGCTATCTGTCGTTGGGCAACACCTGTATGGGAATTGCCGGCTCCATCGTCAATGCCGACTTCCTGCAGCAATACCTCGGCATGCGCACGGAATATGTCTCGCTGGTCGAAATCCTGCGTCGCGTCGACTTCGGCATCTACGACAAGGAGGAATTTGCCAAAGCAATGGCGTGGGTGGAGAAATACTGCAAACCTCAGGAAGGTCACGACTATAACGAAGACCGGCCACTCTTCCCCGGCGTACCCATGACCACCTTCAACGGTAAGGGCAAGGGCAAGAACCGCCAGGAGAAGGACGAGGACTGGGAGTTTACCGTAAAGTGCATGATGATTATCCGCGACCTGATGCAGGGAAGTGAGCGGTTAGGTGAGCTGGGCTACAAGGAAGAAGCTATCGGCCATAACGCCATCGCTGCCGGTGTGCAGGGACAACGCCAATGGACGGACTACAAGCCAAACTTCGACTTCCCCGAGTCGCTGATGTGTACCTCGTTCGACTGGAACGGTCCGCGCGAGGCCTATACCTTAGCTACTGAAAATGACTTCCTGAACGGTATGTCAATGCTCTTCGGCCATCTTTTGACCAACCGAGGTGTGATGTTCTCCGACATCCGCACTTACTGGAGCCCGGAGGCCGTCAAGCGTGTCACTGGAACAGATTTGGACGGTGTTGCCGCTGGGGGATTCATTCACCTTATTAATAGTGGTGCCACCACCCTCGATGCGACAGGAGCCATGAACGACAAGGTCGGCAACCCCACCATTAAGCCCTTCTGGGAGATGGACAACAAGGACATGGAGGCTTGTCTGAAAGCCACTTCTTGGATGCCTGCCGACCGTGACTACTTCCGTGGCGGCGGTTACAGTTCACACTTCCTGACCCGTGGTGGCATGCCGATGACCATGCTGCGCCTGAACCTCGTTGCCGGCCTCGGTCCCGTACTGCAACTGGCTGAGGGCTGGACGGTAGAACTGGACGAGAAGACCAACGACATCCTCGACAAGCGCACCGACCCGACGTGGCCCACGACATGGTTTGCCCCACGCCTCGACCCCACAAAGGACGCCTTTAAGGATGTCTATTCGGTCATGAACAACTGGGGTGCCAACCACGGCGCCATCTGCTATGGTCACGTAGGTGCCGACCTCATCACGCTGTGTGCCATGCTACGCATCCCCGTCTGCATGCACAACATCCAGGACAAGGACATCTTCCGTCCTGCTTGCTGGAATGCTTTTGGCATGGACAAGGAAGGCGCCGACTATCGTGCCTGCCAGAACTTCGGACCCATCTACAAGTAAATGAGAAAGATTCTGTTATGTATCATGATGTCTGTGTCGGTCATCGTGTCGGCACAGACGTTTGAGACGCGATATGAGCGTTCGGTCAACGACCTGATGAAGGACGTCAGCCGGCGCTTTGGCGTGAAGTTCAAGTTCGACAGCAATGTCGATACCGTGGGCAAACGCCTGCCGTATGCCGATTTCCGCGTACGGCCCTATTCGTTAGAGATGACGCTCGACAACATCTGCAAATACTACGACTGGAACTGGTGGAAGCAGAACGACAACCTCTATAAGATCAAGCTCTACGAGTATCCGCGTCGCCATGAACAGGAAGGCAAGATGATGCTCGACTGGCTCTCCACCTTATATAATAATAAGGAGCAGTGGGAGGCTCGGCGAGACTCATTGCGTCGTGAGGTGCGGCAGCGCTTAGAGCTGGACGCATTCCTCGATTCGTGCGTCGCGATGCGCCCCACCTTACTCTCAAAGATCCGCAAACACGATGGTTATACCACGCAGAACATCTGCATCGAACTGACCCCTGGTCAGCATCTCTTCGGCACCATTTATGCGCCCTCCGGGCAAAAGAATAAAGAGAAGATAAAAAATAAAAAACATGCGTTGATTGTATGTCCTGACGGTCATTGGCCATATAGATACAGGAAGGACGAGCAACAGCGTTTGGGGACACTTGCCCGTATGGGGGCTGTCTGCGTCGACTTCGACCTCTATGGCTGGGGCGAGAGCGAGAAAGAGGTTGGTGCTGAGGCACATCACACCAGCCGTGCTCATGTCTATCAGGCGGCCTGCGGCTATATCCTACTCGACTGGATGCTGACCCAACGCAAGGACATCGATCCAGAGCGCGTCGGTGTGATGGGCGGATCTGGCGGCGGCACGCATACCGTGTTATTGTCGTTATTGGACGAACGCGTAAAAGCCTGTGCTCCAGTAGTACATATTGCCTCCCACTTCGACGGCGGCTGCCCCTGCGAGAGTGGCAAACCCGTCCAGCTCTCCGCTGGCGGCACCTGCGAAGCGGAACTTGCTGCTGTGATGGCTCCCAAGCCCATGCTCATTGTCAGTGATGGTGGCGACTGGACATCAACGACGCCCGAGATGGAGTTCCCCTTCATCCAACGCATATACGGTTTCTACGATGCCAAGGACAAGGTGCGCAACGTTCACCTACCCAACGAGCGTCACGACTTCAAAGAGAACAAGCGCCAGGCTGTTTACGACTTCTTCATCGACGTCTTTGGTCTTGACCGCTCAATGCTCGATGAGAGCAAGGTCACCATCGAACCCGACGAAGCACTTAAATCACTCTTCAAATGAAACGAACAACCGCCTTTCTCCTCTGTTTGGTATGCTGCAACTGGGTCGCCGCACAATACCGATTGTGGTACGACAAGCCTGCGATGACGTGGACACAGGCACTACCGGTGGGTAATGGTGTGATAGGCGGTATGGTATTTGGCACACCTGCCGTAGAGCACATCCAACTGAACGAGGAAACCATCTGGGCGGGTCAGCCGAACAACGTTATCAATCCCCATGCCAAGGAAACACTTCCTGAGGTTCGTCGTCTGATTTTCGAAGGCAAATACAAGGAAGCTCAGGAACTCGCCGATGCGAAAGTGATGCCGCGTGCCGCTGACAAGAACATGGGCATGCCCTATCAGCCTTTCGGCGACCTCTACATCGCCATGCCCGGACATGCAGATTACAAGGACTATGAACGTTGGCTGGATTTAGACAACGGGAAAACCATGGTCCGCTATACGTCTGGTGGCGTACAATATGAACGCGAGATTATCACACCATTAGGCGGACATCACGTCATGGCCATTCATCTGACAGCCAGCGAGAAAGGTAAAATAACCTTTACTGCTAACATGACTACCCCCCACGAGAACCCGCTTATGGGGACTTTAGCACCCGACGGTTTCCCCGTTGGGGAGGTTTACCTACAAGGCGTATCGTCAAAGCACGAAGGTCTAAAGGGCAAGGTACGTTTCATGGGACGTATGGCAGTACAGACGAAGGGTGGGCGTACGACAGGCTCCAACGGAAACATCAGCGTGGTGGGAGCCGACGAGGCTACAGTCTATGTGGCCATCGGGACCAATGTCAAAAGCTATAAGGACATCACGGGAGACGAGGAGGCTCAGTCGAGAGAGCGCCTGCATGATGCAATGGCGTTAGGCTATGAGGTTCTGAAGGCTCAGCACGAACAGGAGTATCATAAGTATTACGACAGGGTGAAACTGAATTTGGGGCCAGACATCTATGCTGACGTTCCAATGGATAAGCGTATCGAAAGTTTTTCGCAGGGAAAGCCTGCGAACGTAAACGACAATCACCTCATCGCCACATATTTTCAGTTTGGCCGTTATCTCCTTATTTCGTCATCGCAGCCCGACAACCTGAATCCAGCCAATCTCCAAGGCCTTTGGAATGAAAAGATGTTCCCGTCGTGGGATTCGAAATACACCACAAACATCAATCTTGAGATGAATTACTGGCCCTCGGAGATCTGTAACCTCACCGAACTCAACGAGCCGCTCTTTAAGTTGATCCGTGAGTGTTACGAACAGGGAAAAGAGACAGCTCGCGATATGTATGGCGCCGAAGGCTGGGTGTTACATCACAACACCGACCAGTGGCGCATCACAGGCCCTGTCGACCGCGCCCAGACAGGTCTATGGCCAATGGGGGCTGCCTGGCTCTGCCGCCATCTGTGGGAACACTATCTCTATTCGGGCGACAAGGAATTCCTTCGCCAGTACTATCCCATCATGCTCGATGCGGCCATCTTTTTCACACAGACACTACAAAAACACCCCACAAAAGGTTGGCTTGTCGTCTGTCCTGGCGAATCACCTGAACACGGTGGGAAGGGACGACCAACGTCACTTGATGCTGGTGTAACCATGGATAACCAGATTGTGAAGGAACTATATACTAACGTTCTGTCAGCCGCCAAAATCCTCGGCGACAATAATTCTCAGTTGTCTATTATCAACTCCCAATTGAAAGAGCTTCCTCCCATGCAGATAGGCCGTTGGGGACAGCTGCAAGAATGGCTCGACGACCTGGATGACCCCAAGGACGACCATCGCCACTTCTCACACCTCTACGGACTCTTCCCTTCCAACCAGATTACTCCAACCAATACGCCAGACCTCTGGAATGCTGCCCGCACATCGTTAGAAGCCCGCGGCGACGTCTCGACAGGTTGGAGCATGGGCTGGAAAGTCTGTTCGTGGGCACGACTATTGGACGGCGAGCACGCCTATAAACTCATCAAGGACCAGCTGACGCTGACTGCTGACACCTTCCTCATATTCGGTAGCGTCAAACAACGCGGAGGTACCTATCCTAATATGTTCGATGCCCATCCGCCGTTCCAGATTGACGGCAACTTCGGCTGCACAGCCGGCATCGCCGAGATGCTGCTCCAAAGCCATAGTCATTTACAATTTGACAATTTACTATTTACAATTGATTTGTTGCCTGCCTTGCCGAACACGTGGAACAAAGGCAGCGTGACAGGTCTTGTGGCCCGTGGTGGCTACGTGGTCGACATGGAGTGGTCATACTCTCGCCTCACCCGTGCCGTCATTCATGCAAAGAATGGTGGTCGCTGCCTCATTCGCAGCAATACACCACTTAAAGGAAAGGGACTCAAAAAGACGGGCAAAAACATCTATAGCTTGTCCACCAAGCCAGGTGCTTCATACGTCTTGACCGGCCGTTAAAGTCGCACTTGTTATAGGGTTGTGACAAAAAAAAAAGTCTTTGATACATTAAAGAATGTAAGAATAACACTTTTTTGCGTACCTTTGCACCCGCAAAGTGTAATTATATTATTCTAACATGAAACATTTTTTACTTACAAGCTTAATGCTGCTGGCTTCCGTATGTGGAGCTAAAGCAGAAGTTGATCCGAACTTTTACATCTACATCTGCTTCGGACAGTCGAACATGGAGGGCAATGCCCAGTGGGAATCTCAGGACGTAGGCAATGTAGATCCACGATTCCAGATGCTCGCAACCTGTAATTTCAGCAGTCCCAAGCGTACCTTGGGCAATTGGTATAAAGCCGAGTGTCCTATTGTAAGCCCTGTTGGCAAACTGGGGCCTACTGATTACTTTGGTCGTACGATGGTGCAGGAACTCCCCGACAAGAAGATTGGTGTCATTGCTGTGGCCATGGGTGGCAGTCCTATCGAGATGTTCGACAAGGACCTCTACAAACAGAAGTACCAAGACAATTATAACGAGTGGTGGGCTCAGATTGCCAGAAACTATTACGGTGAAAATCCTTATGGTCGTATCATCGAGATGGCCAAGAAGGCTCAGCAGGTAGGCGTTATCAAGGGCATCCTGCTACATCAGGGTGAGTCGAACAACGGCGACGAGAAGTGGCCCGGCATGGTGAAGAAGATTTATAGGGACATGCTGAAAGACCTCGGACTCAGGGCTGCCGACGTACCCATCTTTGTCGGCGAGACTGAGTACGAGAACATGGGCGGTGGCTGCTCTTGGCATAATCATGTCGTCGCAAAGATTCCCGAAGTCATTCCTACCGGTCACGTGGTGTCGGCAGAAGGCATTCCCGGCAACGGCACTGACCCCTGGCACTTCTCAGCCGCAGGCTATCGCACCTTCGGCAAGCGCTATGCCGAGAAGGTATTGGACGTTATGAACCATCCTGATGATTATATCAAACACTATACCATCGACGAGCGGCTTGAAGGCGGTTTAGCAGCTTTGAGCGGTAAGACCTTCGCTATCATCAACGAGGCAGAGGACAAGGTTTTCTATTGCCTCGGCGAACAGGAGCTGGGATACGATGACTGCAACCAGGCACTCATCAGCATCAATGAGGCTTATCAGTTCAAGACTTCCAGAGTCGGTAGTGGACGTGGCTTGATAGCCGTTGGCCCCGATGGTTCAGAATATCTTGTAGATGGCGAAAAGGGTCATCTGAATTCACAGGCTGTTACAGGGGAATGCTGCTTCATCAACGGTCTTGGCCCGACAGGCCAGAGGGGTTATGAAATCCAAGACGGTGCTCAGTGGACCATCGAATACGTGGAAGGCAAGGGTTGGTCGCTGAAGAATGTCGGTACGGGCAAGTATCTCAAGGACGCTACACATCCCGCCATGTTCGACGAACCCACTTATTTCACCTTCTGCACACTGAAGGAAGGAGTCGATACAGGCATCACGCCGGTACACTTTGACGACAAGACTGCAAATGAAGATCTCTACACCCTTGACGGCCGCAAAGTCAGCAGCCCCAGTCTCCGTCCTGGCATTTACATCAAGGCTGGTCGAAAAATCGTCATCAAGTAGTTTATAGTTAGCTATATTTGCCACAATGGCAGCCGCATGTTACACAATGTAAAACTTGTGTTTAACATCGAGGCTGTCATTTTTGTTTTATTTCTTTATCCTGTTTTGGACGTTTTTTGCAAAAAACGGTGGCGATGTTTGGCTAATTCGTAGATTCTTTGTAATTTTGCTCGTTGAAACACATATATAGTAATAATGAACGTGCGAGAATTCTTTGGTAAGCTGTTTGGAGGGTACGTATTCTGGAACCTCGTGGCCATGGCTTTAGTGGTAGTGGCGCTATGCTTTGGCGTGAAATACGGCCTGGAGTTCTATACCCACCACGGCGAGGGTATCGTGGTTCCTGAGGTGAAGGGACTGACCTACTCGAAGGCCCGCCTGCTGTTGGAGGAGGACGGTCTGGTGATTATGATCAGCGACTCAGGATATAACAAAAAGTACCCTGCCGACTATATCCTGGCCCAGACGCCGGGCTACGGTACTCGGGTGAAGGAGGGCCATACGGTTTATGTTACTGTCAACTCGCCGTCGTCGCCAACCTTTGCCATACCCGATCTGGTGGATAACAGTAGTCTGCGAGAGGCAGAGGCAAAATTGATGGCTATTGGCTTCCGCCTGTTGCCAGCCCAACGTGTTTCTGGTGAGCGCGACTGGGTTTACGGCATTATCTGCCGAGGGCGCAGAGTGTCTAACGGCGACCGGATCTCCATCGAGTATCCGCTGACGCTCATGGTGGGTAACGGCAGCGTCGGCGAGAACGACGAATTCGAGTACGTCGCTCCTGATCCCGTCACACCAATACAGGAAGAGGGCGACGTGGACGAGTTTGAGGAAATCGGGGAAATTGATAATTGAGAATTGATAATTGAATATTGAGAATTCTTTGATCAAAGGTACAAAGCGTTTCAAGAAACGATTAGATAATTAAAATTGATAATGGCTGATAAGCTGGTGGAGACAGACGAGATGGTAGAGGACGTTTTTGTCGACGATACGTTGCAAGACGCTTTCGCTGAGGACGGCGACGAACTCTATGAGCACCTGCGCTTGGAAGTAGACCGCGGGCAGGAGCCTGTGCGCATCGACAAATATATGTCGGAGCACATCCAGCATTCGTCGCGCAACCGCATCCAGAAAGCAGCCGATGCAGGCTTCATCCAGGTGAACGGCCGACCAGTGAAGAGTAACTATAAGGTACGCCCGGGCGATGTGGTGACGCTGATGCTGGACCGTCCGCACTACGACACCACCATCGAACCGGAGGACATCCCTTTAGACGTGGTCTATGAAGATGAAGAACTGATGGTGGTCAACAAGCCTGCTGGTCTGGTGGTACATCCCGGCGTGGGCAACTTCCACGGCACGCTGGTCAACGCCATTGCGTGGCACCTGCGCGGCTTGCCCTCCTACGACCCCAACGACCCCAGCGTGGGCTTGGTACACCGCATCGACAAAGATACCAGCGGTTTGCTCGTCGTGGCCAAGACACCCGAGGCAAAGACGGAGCTGGGAGCGCAGTTCTTCAACCACGACACACACCGCTCGTATCAGGCTTTAGTGTGGGGCAACTTCTCCGAGGACACGGGACGCATAGAAGGCAACATCGGTCGCGACCCAAAGGACCGTCAGCGTATGGCCGTCTTCCCGCCTGGTTCCGACATCGGCAAGTCGGCCGTCACCCACTACCGCGTGTTGGAGCGCTACGGCTACACCACATTAGTGGAGTGCCAACTGGAGACGGGACGCACCCACCAGATTCGTGCCCACATGAAACACATCGGCCATCCGCTGTTCGGCGACGAGCGCTATGGCGGCATGGAGATTCTGCGTGGTGAGCGCACGGCAAGCTACAAAGCCTACATCCAGAACTGTTTCAAGCTCTGCCCCCGCCAGGCTCTACACGCCCGAACATTAGGTTTTATCCACCCCACGATGCATGAACAGATGGATTTCACCTCACCTTTGGCCGCCGACATGACCGCCTTGATAGAGAAATGGAGAAAATTGACAATTGATAATTAAAGGACTGAAGAATTGAAGCAAGAACCACGCAAGAGCATCGTGCTGCCCAACGACACTAAGGAGGTGCCGCGGCTGGCGGCATTCGTTGAGGAGGTCTGCGAGCCCCTGGGCATCGCCCCCGCTGCCACCTTGGAGATAAACCTCGCCTTAGAGGAGGCTGTGGTCAACGTAATGGAATATGCCTACCCTTCTGGCACGAAGGGCGACGTAACCATTGAGGCCGTTTCAAGCGATGTATGGCTGAAGTTCACCATCATCGACAGTGGAGCGCCCTTCGACCCCACCGTCCAGGCCGACGCCGACATTTCGCTCTCACTCGAAGAGCGTCCTATCGGTGGTTTGGGCATTCACTTAGTACGCCAACTCATGGACAGCATCAACTACGAGCGCATCGACGGCCTCAACGTGCTAACGCTAAGCAAGAAAATTCATCAAGCATAATTCATAAAACAGATAATGGAAAAGAATGTAAATTTGGATCCTCATGGCGAGATGCTGTTACAACAGTTCCACGAGCTGCGTCCCAAGTTGGATCAGGTGGCAGAGGAATCTTACGGCTTGCTTTGCCAGGCATTACGCGAACAAGGCATCTACGTTACAGCCATAGAACATAGGGTGAAGACAGAACAATCGCTGATAGGAAAACTGGAGCTGAAAGGGGCAAAGTACAAGACCATCGAAGACATTACCGATCTTGTAGGACTGCGCATCATCACCTTCTATACTGACGAGGTGGACAAGGTGGCGGCCATTGCCAAACGTATATTCAACATAGACTGGCAGGAGAGCGTGGACAAGCGCAAGCACCAATTGAACGTTTTCGGCTACAACTCGCTACATTATATCTGTCAGCTAAAGTCCGGCGGTCCTCGCTTCGAGCTCCAAATGCGAACAGCATTGCAGCATGTCTGGTCGACCATCGAGCACGATATCGGCTATAAAGGTGTCGTGAAAATGCCCCCTGAGTACCGACGTCAGTTCAACCGTCTGGCGGGTATGCTGGAGCTTGCCGACGACGAGTTCAGCCGCCTGCGCACCGTTCTTACCAACCATCGGCGCCAAATTCAGTCATTGGTCAAGAACGGACAACTCGACAACGTCCCATTGTCTGTCGACTCATTCCGAAGCTATCTCGAGCTGAACCCCTTCGACCGACTGAACAATCGCATTGCCGCTGTCAACCAAGCCGAGATATATCCCGTTTCGTTAATGCCCTTCCTGCCAGTGCTTGAGTCCTTTGGACTGGAGAGTCTTGGCGACGTACAGCATTTCATCGAGGACAATAGCGACGACGCCTACCAGCTGGCACTTTCACAGCTGGCCGTCACCGACCTCGACATCCTTTCGTCAATCGTAGCCCTACAGTATCTCTGTCTGGTTCACGTGCTGAAGCATGACGGCGGACGGGACGGTCTGAAGTTTATCTACGATACCATCAACGGCGTGTCCGACGCCAACGGCATGTTGGCCGACATGATGCTTGAACAGGCCGCAACAATGCCGTTCATGCATAAGACAGAAAGTTAGAAAGGCCGGCTTTTATGGCACGAGGCGGTTCTGTGTCATTCGTTCCATGTATTGCTGGACAATGGCTTTTAGGCGAAACTCCATCGCATTGAATTGAGAATTCTCAATTAAGTTGTGCTGCATGAGTGAGTCGCTGAGGGCATAGAAGCCTTTAGTCTTATTGCCGTCAAACTGCAGTATGTAGCCGTTCTGCACATACTGGTAGGTGCCATTCATGTAGTTGACAGCCCAGCAGTCTTCGGCAGGGGTATTGAGTACGTCAATGCCAAAGGCGAAGTAGGGCTTGTGGTAGTTTAAAAGTCCGAGCACAGTGGGTAATATGTCAATCTGCTGTGCCACTTTGTCAACCATGTTTCCTTCGGGTTGTGAAGGGTCATATATAATAATAGGTGAACAAAATCCACCGAGGTCGGTCTGGTAATAAGCGTGGTCACTCATGTTGGTGTGGTCGCTGGTAAGCACGAAGATGGTGTTCTTGAACCACGGCTGCCGAGAGGCCGTCTGGAAGAAACGCCCGATGGCTTGGTCGGTATATCGGATGCACTTGTGTATTTCAAGGCCTTCTTCAGGGAACTGCTTGGCATATTTTTCTGGCACGACGAAGGGATGATGGCTGGAAGCGGTGAAAACAGCGGTCATGAAGGGCTGTTGCATGCGTGACATCTCTTCTACATAGTACTGTAGGAACGGCTCGTCCCAGATGGCCCAAGTGCCGTCAAAATCGTCGGTACCGTGTGCTGCCTCATACTCTGTACGACCATAGTAGTGTTGGAATCCTGTCTTTCGTGCAAAAGCCTCAAAGCCCATAGATCCATTCTGGGCACCATGGAAGAAGGCAGTCTGGTAGCCTTCTGCGGAAAGTATGCCTGCCAGTCCAGTATAGTCGTTCATGGATGATGGTGTCAGGATGAATGGTTCCACAAACATTGGTATGCTGCACAGGATGCTTGGCATGCCGTCGATGCTTTTCCGTCCGTTGCAATAGGAATGAGTGAAAGTGGTGCTATGGCTGATGAGCGTATCGACACAGGGGGTATAGCCTTTATAGTTTCCGCCGTCGAGGGTTTTGTTCAGGGCACCGATGTACTCTCGTCCGAAACTCTCGACGATGAGAACGACAACATTTTTTTTGAGCATAACGCTTTGAGCATGAAGTGTTGAGTCCTGAGCGTTATGAATAGGTGTATAGACGGCTTCAAGTTCTTTGGCGTCCTGAAAATAGGCTGGTACGGTGAAGACGTTCTTGCCGATAGAACGGTAGAGTGTGAACGGTGTGTTGAGCACCAACGCTGCCTCGATGGGGCGATTGACGTACTGATTGGCATTGGAAATGGTGATGGGGCGCACAGCCGTAGTAAAGCCTCCGCGTATGCCGGCAATGATAAGGGGTACACTGACGGCAAGTACCAACAACTGGAGAACATAGTCTTTGACAAATGAAAAATGAAATATCTTTGACCAAGGTTTAGAGTGTGGCCTCGCAGTGAAAATTGAAGATTGAGAGGGGTGGACGTAAAGTTTCCAAAGAAGCCATACGGTAGCGGCAAAGAAGAGTACGAGGTACCAATGGTTAATAAATTCAGTGCCTATGATGCTCCCCAGGTTGCCTTCATTTTGGAACTCGCTGAAGACGGTGGTCGTGGTACGCCGCATGGTATATTGGAAATAGACGGCATCGGCCAGGTTGACGGCCAGTGCAATAGCATTGACGGCAAGAAAGTAATACTTGGTTAATCGAGAAGTGATAAATGAAAAGTGATAATTGGAGGGTATAATGAGCATGAAGAGGATGTATGGTATGTGAGTGACGAGGATGGCCGTGGTATCGAACATCAGTCCACCACCAAACATCTCCATCAGATGGCTAAAGGTCAGCCCCTGCGAAAAATAACTGTAGTTCTCCAGCAAGAAAACGATGCGTGCCAGCATATAGACGGCATATGCTAACAGCAGGTTGCACAAAGTAGCGATGGCGTTTCTCATTAATCCTAATTTTTCAATTCTTCATCTTTCCTTCAGGTCTTTGGTGGTGGCTTGCAGGATGGCTTTGCCTAAGCGTTCTAAGCGGGTGGCGTCAGTCGTCTGGTTGGCAACAACATGGCGAGCATCGAAATCGTAAGTCCAGAAACCCGTAGAGTCAGCAATGGAGTAGCCGTTGTCGTAAGTGTACCACTCAAAGGGATATTCATAATCGGGGCTGAGTACGTCACGACTCCAGCGGAACTCGTCGTGTGGCAGTCCCATCTGTGCCAACAGCGTGGCCACAAGATCAGTCTGATTGCAAATCATGTCGTAGGCGTGGTGACCGTTGACGGCTCCACCCGTCCACACAAATGGTATGTGGTTAGGCAGGACGTCGGCTGGCATTTTACGGTTGGGGGAAATGCTGTGGTCTGGCAGCAGGACGATGAGCGTGTTCTTCCACTGTGGTGTCTTGCGTAGCCGTTCCATAAACTGTGCTATGCACTGGTCCAGATAGTAGAATGCGTTCTCCTTTTCGTCTGCCTTTACATGGATAGGAACATCCCAAGGCTCATGACTTGACAGCGTAGAATAGCCGATGAACTGCGGTTTGTCGTGAGGGGCGGTGAGCAGGTCATAGACGGTCTGGAACGTGATGTCGTCACGAACACCCCATTTGGCTGTCTTACGCTCATCAGAGGTGTAGTCCTTTTCCCAAACCAAGTGTTCGAAACCTCCTGCAATGAGGTAGCTACGCATATTGGTGAAGTTGATGTCACCTCCATAAACATAATGGGTCTGGTATCCCTGGGCTTTTAGTTTCGAGGCGATATTGGGCAGGTCGCGTGTCTTGCTGGGCATCTTCATCACTGACGATGTAGGGAATGCAGGATAGCCGCTGTAAGTGCAAACCGTGCCTCGGTCAGTACGCCAGGAGTTGGCATAACAGCGATTGAAAGTGATACCCTCAAGTTTCAGTTGTTGCAGGTAGGGCATGGAACTGGCAAATATTTCTCCAGCACTTTCCATCAATATGACGAGGATGTCGGGACGCTGGGTAGTGAGGAGGGTATCGCCTTTATGGGCAGAAAAACCGTCCATCTTAGACGGAAAGTCTGAGACGGAAGACGGTTTGGGATAAAGCGTTGCTATCAGGCTGTCGCATTCGGCCTGAGGAAAGTAGTCGTAGTCGACAATCTCGTTGGCCGATCGTTCGAATGATGCCATGAAGCTAAACACAGGGTTCACGGCAGCGTGGTTGAGGAACTGTTCCTGCGAGAAGTACACCTGTCCGATGTTCGTCGTCGACTCTCCTAATCCGCCACGAATACCAATAACCATCAATGGCAGCATCAGGACGTAAAACACCGTCTCTGCGATGCGCCTCCGACCAGACTGAAAATGCCAGCGTGGACGAATATAGCCAAGGTATGCAATGACCGCCAACACCAACAACAGCAACAATCGCACCAACAAATAACCTGTACTAACGCTGGCCATAGCCTCTGTGGGTGTGGACAGGTATTGTAGGCAGCCAGCATTGAGCTTAAAGCCCCAGAAGGGATAGAGGCTGACGTCGGCAAGGACTGCCAAAACCAGCGCAATGGCAATGACGGCGAAATAGACGCGCAACACAGCCGTCAGCACTTTGCCGCTCCACCACACACTGACCATGCAAACCAGCAGAGGCACTGAGAGTATGTAGCGTGCCGTCGAGGCATCAAGCGTTATGCCATGGACGACGACGTCCCACATGTCGCCCAAGGAGAACGCATGATTGGTGCTATTGTAGAACATGAAACCCACCTTGCCCATGATGAACAGCAGCATGGTCCAAAGAAAAGTCTTCAATAGGAAAGTCAGGCGGTGAAGCATTGCAATTCTTAATGCTATATTCTTTATGCTTAATTACTTCTGCATCTCGTGCAACTTACGGTAGTAGCCGTCGATGTTGAGCAGTTCCTCATGGGAACCGCGTTCTACGATGCGTCCTTCGTGAAGCACGCAGATCTCGTCGGCATTCTTGATGGTCGACAGACGATGGGCAATAGCTACCGTGGTGCGTGTCTTCATCAGTCGTTCCAGAGCGTCCTGCACCAAGCGTTCGCTCTCAGTATCCAGAGCTGAGGTGGCTTCGTCGAGGATGAGGATGGATGGGTTCTTCAGAATGGCACGGGCTATCGAGACACGCTGACGCTGACCGCCAGAGAGTCGGCCGCCGCGGTCGCCGATGTTGGTCTCGAAGCCATGTTCCGACTGCATGATGAAGTCGTAGGCATTGGCAATGCGCGCCGCCTCCTCAATCTGCTCGTCACTGGCATTGGCCACGCCGAAGGAGATGTTGTTGCGGAACGAGTCGTTAAAGAGGATGGCTTCCTGGTTGACGTTACCGATGAGCTGTCGCAAGTCGTGGATGCCTAAGTCGCGGACGTTGATGCCGTCAATAAGCACCTCGCCCTCCTGCACGTCGTAGTAGCGGGGAATGAGGTCGACGAGTGTCGACTTGCCGCTTCCAGACTGTCCCACGATGGCAATAGTCTTGCCCTTGGTGATAGTGAGGTTAATGTCACGCAATATCCATTGCTCGCCATAGCGGAACGACACATTGCGGAACTCTATCTGGTGTTCGAAAGAGCTGAGATGCTTGGGATGAGCAGGTTCCTTGATGGTGTTCTCGGCCAACAGAATCTTGTCGATACGCTCCATTGATGCCAGTCCCTTAGGGATGTTATAGCCTACCTTCGACACCTCTTTCAGCGGATTAATGATGCTGTAGAGGATGACCATATAATATATAAAGGTGGGACCTGAGAGCGTCTGGTCGCTAAGCACTAACACGCCGCCAAACCACAGCACGATGACTATCATGCACGTTCCCAAGAACTCTGAAAGTGGATGGCCTAAGTTCTGGCGGATGTTCACCCACATGATGTCGTGACGATAGGTGGAGTTGATGTTGTTGAACTTGTCGCGCATCTTTCCCTCGGCACAGAAAGCCTTGATGATGCGCAGACCGCCTAACGTCTCATCAACCACAGTCATGGTGTCGCTCCACAAGGACTGCGCCTTAATGCTCTGCGCTTTCAGCTTTCGACCTATCCAACCCATGAACCATCCGATGAGCGGGATGATAACGATGGAGAAGAGTGTCAGCTGCCACGAAATGACTACCAGCGTGACAAAGTAGGAGATGATGAGGATGGGATTCTTGAACATGAGGTCGAGCGACGACATAATACTCGTTTCTACCTCTTGCACGTCACCCGTCATGCGGGCTATGATGTCGCCCTTACGCTCCTCGGTGAAGAATCCTAACGGCAGACGAATAATCTTATTGTATAATTGATTGCGCATATCACGCACCACACCAGTCCGGATGGGCACTACACTGGCTGAGGCCAGAAAGTAGGCCAGCGTCTTCAACAGGGTAGTGACGATGAGGAATATTCCGATGAAGAGCAACGTGGTGGTACTGCCCATGTCGGAGATGAAGTGATTGATATAGTAGTAGACGTTATTGACGGCCACTTCCTGCATGCTGCCATCGCTCCAGCTCATTAATTCCGTCGCCTGCACGGCATCGTCCGTCTTGAAGAGAATCTGGAGGATGGGGATCAGTGCGGCAAAAGAGAAGATGTTAAGCAGTGCCGAAAGCACGTTAAACACAATCGACAGAATGATATATTTCTTGTAAGGCGGAACAAAGCGCCTTAACACTTGCATGAATTCTTTCATAATGCTTTTCCTAATAACGTGGCACTGGTTGAACTAGTTATCTTGACACGCACCGTCTCACCAATGTGATGACCGGCCTTATCGAAAACCACCATCTTGTTTTGTTCTGTACGCCCACAGAGCTGGTCGCGGCTGCGCTTGGAAAAGCCTTCCACCAACACATCAAACTCTTTACCCTCGTCCTTCTTGTTTTGCTGGGCAGAAATCTCCGTCTGCAGGGCAATAAGTTCGTTCAGTCGGCGTATCTTCTCCTCTTCAGGAACATTGTCGGGCAGGTGTTTTGAGGCGTAAGTGCCTGGACGCTCAGAGTATTTGAACATAAACGCTGAATCGTAGCCCACCTCGCGCATCAGGCTAAGGCTGAGCTGGTGGTCTTCCTCCGTCTCAGAGTGGTAGCCCACGAAGATGTCCGTCGAAAGACCGCAATCGGGGATGATGCGGCGGATGGCAGCTACACGTTCCAGATACCATTCGCGGGTGTACTTACGGTTCATCAGCTTCAGTATCCTGTCGCTTCCACTCTGCACAGGCAGGTGGATATGCTTGCAGACGTTAGGCATCTCGGCAATGACACGCAGGGTCTCGTCGCTCATGTCCTTGGGATGACTCGTGGTAAAACGGATACGCATCTCAGGGGCTTCAAGAGCCACCGCCCTCAACAAATCAGTGAATAAGAAACAATTCTCCTCTTGCTCATTCCTCACTTTGTAAGAGTTCACGTTCTGTCCTAACAGCGTCACTTCCTTGAA
>JAEEVT010000028.1 GCA_016291005.1 Prevotella sp.
CCTGCGAAGGATCGCCTCTGAATACTGCGAGTCCGTCCTCCGACATGCACTAGATCGGAAGCGCAAGAAATCGCTCACGCTCATCGCCACCACTTTGGGCTTGTCGGCAATGCGGGTCACCTTCACATCTTCAGGCAACTCGTTCTGACGGAAGTCGTTCAGCACTTTGTCCACCTCCTGACCGTACAGCACGACATTATTGCCAGGCGTCATCTCCATCGACAGCAGCACACAGGGATGACCGTCCTGCTCGATACGGCTTGACATGGGTTCGTATTCCCTCACCACACGGGCCACATCACGAACACGAGCCACCTTGCCCGTCACGGGGTCAGAGAAGATAATCTGGTTGGCTATCTCCTCCTCGCTGTTCTCCTGAGCCTCCACGTGGATGGGAATCTGCTGGTCGTCGTCGCTGATGGAGCCACTCATAGTGGTGATGCCCTGAGCCTGCAGACGTGAGAAAAGCATCTGCTGGCCGATGCCGTAGGCCTGCAGGCGTTGGCGGTCTATATAGAGCGATATCTGCTCCTTCTGTTCGCCAAAGAGTTTGACGTTGGCGACTGATGGGATGCGGCGCAAGCGGTCGCTCAGATCGTCACTGTATTGTTTCAGTTCACGATAGCTGCGTTGGTCGCTCTCAATGGCGATGAGCAGGGCCGAAGTATTGCCGAAGTCATCGTTCACCACGATGGCCAGCACACCGCTGGGCAACTGTGGCTTAAATCCATTCAGACCGTGCTTGATCTTTGACCATACCTCGTCTTTGTTGTTTACGTTGTCGTTCAGTTTTACCATCACGATACACATGCCGTTCTGCGACTGTGTGGTGGTCTTCTTACGGTTTACCTCACCATAGGTAAAGAGGTAACGCTCCAGCGGTCTGGCAACCTGCTGCTCCACCTCCTCGCTGGTGGCACCAGGATACACAGCCACTACTACGCCCTGACGGATAGTAGCATGTGGGAATTCGTCCTTCGGCATGACGTACATGCCGTAGATGCCCATCACAAACAAGATGCCTACAATGAGCAATGATATTGAGTAGTGCTCCAAAGGCCATCGGAGCCAATCCTTCTTTTTCATTATTCTTCGTTATTTCGTTATAACGTTATTTTGATATATCGACGAGGGGGTTAGAAAACCACCTTGGTGTTTTCGCTGAGTTTCTGATAACCCTCAGTTATCACACGACTTCCTTCGTTGATACCAGTAGTCACCACAATGCGGTTGCCTATGGTCTCGCCAGTAGTCACCGTGGTGCGATGAGCCGTACTGTCGTTTCCTACCGTCCACACAAACAACGAGCCGTCGGCTTTCTTCTGTACAGCCGTTACAGGCACTGAAGGCAGTTGTGCCTGTTGCTGTGCCATAGCAACAAACTGCACTGAGGCCACCATGCCTGGCAGCAGCTTGCGCTCCCTGTTTGCCACTTGGATGCGGATGTCGTAAGTGTGCGTCAACGCATCGGCCTGCACACCTTTTTCTATACGGCCACCCTCAAAACTGCCATTGACGGCCTCTACCTTAATAATAGAAGAGGTGTTAGCACCAATGCCGCTGATTTCAGCCTCAGGTATGGCCACCTTAACCTTCACAGTCGATATGTCGAGAATGCTGACTACCGCCTGCGAAGGCATAGCCGTCTCGCCTGCACCAACCAGGCGTTTGCCTACGATGCCGCTCACGGGAGCCACCAGGCGGCAGTCCGCCAGGTTCTTCTTCGCCACCTCTAACTGCGATTTGGCCTGGGCCACCTTGCTCTGTATCTCCACCCATTGCACCTCGGGCAGCGCTCCGTTGTCGTGCAACATCTTGTAACGCTCCAGGGCGTCGTTGGCCTGCGTCATCTGAGCCTCGGCTCCACTCAGCAGGTTAAGGGCCTGGGTATCGTCCATCTCGGCTAACAGCTGTCCGCGAGCGACGGTTTGTCCGTCGCTGACCAGTATGCGTTTCACGACGCCCATGCCAGTAAAACTCACGGCAGTAGCCTCGCATTCTTCCAAAATACCTACGTAAGTCTGGCCACTCGCATTCATGGCAGTAGATACTACTTCTGTTTTCACTCTCATAGGAGCCTTCACGTTCTCCTCCTGACGCGCCGTCTTGTCACTACAGCTAACGACTGACAGCCAGCAGCCAATAGCTAAGAATAGTACTTTTTTCATAAATAAATGTTTGATTTTGGATGCAAAGATAAGGTTAATTAAGCTATCGTTAATGTCCGATTTCACTTCGTTCTTTATCAATTCGGCACAAAGACTACAAAATAAACATAATTAACCCCAAATTAAACATTACTTTTTATTCTTTTAATCTTCTGTTTTTTATTTTTTTCATTACTTTTGCAGCATGAAACAGCAGGAAGAGATTACATTACAGACATTAGCCGACAACGAGGACATCCAGATTGGCTATTCCGACAATGACATCGTGGTAGTGGACTGTATCCAGAAGTTCACAGAAGTTAATACTGCCCATGTGGCTATGAACGCCATCGTCATTTGCACCAACGGCAAGGTGCAGGCCCAGATAAACGGCCAACAGATGGAACTGCACAAGAACCAGGTGGCCATCGTTCCTCAGAACGTCACGGTGACTGACGTAATGGTCAGTCCTGATTTCGACCTTCGCGGCATGTTCCTCACCAACCGCATCCTGCAGAGCTTCCTTCGTGAGAAAATGAGCATCTGGAACGACATGATGTACATCCATCGCCAGCATATAGTGACGATGGACGCGGACGAGATACTCTTCTACACCCACTTCTATGACATGCTGACGCTGGCCATTGCAAAAGGTAAGGACAATCCCTTGCATACCGATGTTATCCAGTCGTTGCTACGCTCGGCGGTCCTCGCCCTCTGTGGAGCCATGAAGCAGATGTTGTCGGCAGATACGCGTCTGGATGGTTCTGCCGCTTTGCATGGCAAGGAAAAGCAGACGTCCAAAGTCCACTTTCAGCACTTCCTCGACCTGTTGCATTCCAATGATGTGAAACGCCGTACGGTAGAAGCATACGCTAACGAGCTCTGCATCTCACCCAAATACCTTACTGCTGTCTGCAAGAAGAACTCAGGCAAGACGGCCAACGAGTGGATCACAGAGCAGGTGCAGGAGAATATCCGTTACTACCTGCGTCAGACCGACCTCAGTATCAAGCAGATTTGCGACCAGTTAGGCTTTCCCAACAACTCCTTCTTCGGCAAGTACGTCAAGGATCATTTCGGTATGACGCCACTGGCTTTCAGGAATAGCTGAAACAGTTTATAGGAACAGTGTGCATGAAAGTACAGAAAACGGGAATGGAAACTGTTCTATAGAATATTAAGGAAGAGGGTGATGATTCCTGTATTGATTAGGTCGGCGAACATGGCGCCGATGATTGGCACGATGAGGAAAGGCTTGACCGTATAGCGGTATTTGTAGCACACGGCACTCATGTTGGCCATTGCATTGGGCGTTGCGCCAAGGCCGAAACCACACATTCCTGCACACAGTACGGCTGCATCGTAATTGCGACCTAACAGGGGGAAGGCTACGAAGTATGCAAAGAAGCATGCCGACTAAGAGGGCTAAGGCACCAATGCCGGCAGTTTGTATCATGTCCAGTTCAATACCCGTCATACGCATTTGCAAATATACGAAATATCTTGGTATCCTGTTTTCATATTAATCCTTTTTAACTCTAACCTCTCCACCGATTTCCCAACGCTTACTTCACCACATTACGTGCCACACTTTAACCTTAAGGTCGAAGAACCTTCCGACCATTGATGATGTAAACACCTTTTTGCATTGGAGTAGTCCATACTCTCTGACCATTCATATTATAAACGGCATCATCTGTATTAGCGGCTTTGGTGTAGATGGAATTAACATCACTGGATGATTGTGACCACTCAAAGCCATATATCTTCAAAGCACTATCAGCACCAGCTCTGTTTGTACCTCGTGCACTTGCCGACGAACCACCAGCATAGATATAGATGTATGTTGGTTCGGTGACGGTGTACGGAATGGTCACCTTCATCTTACCTTCAAGTTCCATCGTGAAAGGAGCGTTGTTGCCAATCTTCACCTTCAGCGTCATACCTCCCACGCTCTCGGCGTTGACCTTGATGGTTCCGCTGCCTGCCTGTACCTTAAAGATGATACCAGTATAGTTGTTCTTCAAATCCTCACCAAACAAGTCCTGACCACTGAGATTGTCCACCTGCTCATCGCTTGTCGGCTTCCTAATGATGACGCACCCCTCAGCAGAACTATATTCGCCATTGTCATCGCCTATCACATAGTAGATATTGCCAATGACATTGCCGTCCAAGTCGGTATCATCATCAATGCCGTCATCCTTGCTGAAGTCCACGCTGCCATCACCATCGACAGGATCGATGTCATTATCGTCCATTTCTATGATATTCTTAAACACATTCCACCCCTCCGTTCCTTCATACAGAGCCTTGGTCCCTTTGGGAACGTAAAGGGGAATCTCTTTCTTGACATTATTCCAACAATACTTATTTATCGCGAAAGGCTCTTTAATAAACGTTTTCACTTCTTCAAGGCCTTTACAACCCCAGAAAGCATCGTTTCCAATACTCGTTACCGAATTAGGGATGGTTATAGAGGTAAGACCACTACAGCCATAGAAAGCAGATTTTCCAATGCTCGTTACAGAATTGGGGATTATCGTGTTTTTGCAGCCAGAGATTAGTGTATTGGAAGAAGTCTCAATGATTGCATTACAATTATTCCGAGAATCATAAACACTATTGCCACTTTCCACTTTTATAGAGGTAAGGCCACTACAAGAAGAAAATGCGCCCCCACCAATGCTCGTTACCGAATTAGGAATGGTGATAGAGGTCAGGCCACTACAGCGATAGAAAGTAGAGCTTCCGATACTCGTTACCGAATTAGGGATGGTTATAGAGGTAAGACCACAACATCCACTGAAAGCAGAACTTCCGATACTCGTTACCGAATTAGGGATGGTTATAGAGGTAAGACCACTACAGCCGTCAAATGCATAGTGTCCGATGCTCGTTACAGAATTGGGGATGGTTATAGAGGTAAGACCACTACAGCCCTCAAATGCATAGTTTCCGATGCTCGTTACAGAATTTGGGATTATAGTGTTTTTGCAGCCAGAGATTAGTGTATTAGACGAAGTCTCAATAATTGCATTACAATTATTCCGAGAATCATAAACGCCATTGCTACTTTCCACTTTTATAGAGATAAGGCCACTACAGCGAGAGAAAGCACCATAGCCGATGGATGTCACGCCGTTGGGGATGGTTACGGAGGTCAAACCGCTACAACCAATGAAAGCACTATAGCCGATGGATGTCACGCTGTTGGGGATGTTCACTGAGGTCAGGCCACTGCAACCACCGAAAGCATTATCGCCGATGGACGTCACGCTGTTGGGGATGGTTACGGAGGTCAAACCGATGCAGGCCTGGAAGGCACATTCGCCGATGGATGTCACGCTGTTGCCGATGGTCAGGGTGGTCAACCCGATACATTCATCGAAAGCAGATCTGCCGATTGATGTCACGCTATTGGGGATGTTCACTGAGGTCAAACCGCTGCAGCGATAGAAGGCAACTTCGCCGATTGATGTCACGCTGTTGGGGATGACAGTATTCTTACATCCTGACAATAAAGTATTTGTTGACGTGTGAATAATCGCATTACAATTTTCTCGTGAGTCATATCTATTGTTATCGTTTTCGACACCCATGAACTCAATGCTTTCGCATCCTCCAAAAGGATTAGATCCAATAGACACTACACTCTTTGGTATAATGACCGAAGTCAGATTACGACAACCCTGAAAAGCTTCATGACCGATATAAGATAACCCCTCTGGGAAATAAATAGAATTTATACCAGTACCGACAAATGCACCGCTACCAATTCTCTTTAATGTATTTGGGAGTGATATAAACTCTAAATAATAAATGTCCCAAAAACTATAATCACCAACTTCAGATACGCCTTCCTCTATAACGATAGCGTTAACCGTAGAAGAATGTTCAGAAATGAAATTTTGAAAACTTTCTTTCTCAATTGAACCTTCTCCATATATAACAAGTGACTTCTGAGCTTCAAAATAGGACCATTTAACATTATCACCACACATTCCGCTCTCGTCAGGAGACTCTTTTGCATCTATAATGTTCTTAAAAATGTTCCAGTTTTCATTATTCAAATAAGAAGATTTCGTTCCTGCTGGGACATAAAGAGTTACACGATCCAAATTGACACCATTCCAACAATCTGGAGAAATCTCATTTGGATTTCTATTTTTAGAAACAATATAGGTTAAAGAAGAGCAATTTGAAAAAGCACTAGAGCTTATGTAATTAAATGTGGAAGAAAGGATGACAGAATTAAGTCTTCTACATCCCCCGAATGCGTATAATCCGATGCTCGTCACGGAGTTGGGGATGGTGAATGAGGTCAGGCCGATGCAACCAGCGAAAGCCCAGTTTCCGATGCTCGTTACAGAATTAGGGATGTTTATAAAAGTAAGACCAGTACAACCACTGAATGCTCCGTCTCCGATGTTCGTTACAGAATTAGGAATTATAGTATTTTTACATCCTGAGATTAGTGTGTTGGAAGAAGTCTCAATGATTGCATCACAATTATTTCGAGAATCATAAATACTATTGCCACTTTCCACTTTTAAAGAGTTAAGGCCACTACATCCTTGGAAAGCAGAACTTCCTATAGATGTCACGCTGTTGGGGATAGTTACGGCGGTCAAACCGCTGCAATCACCGAAAGCATCATAGCCGATAGATGTCACGCTGTTGGGGATAGTTATGGCGGTCAAACCGCTGCAAGAAAAGAAAACATCATCGCTGATGGATGTCACGCTGTTGGGAATGGTTATAGAGGTAAGGCCACTACAGTACTTGAAAGCAGAACCGCCGATGGATGTTACGCTGTTGGGAATGGTTATAGAGGTAAGACCACTACATCCATAGAAAGCAGAACTTCCTATAGATGTCACGCTGTTGGGGATGATGGTATTCTTACAACCATATAATAATGTATTTGTAGCTGTTTCAATGATAGCATTACAATTATTTCGTGAATCATATTTCGGATTACCATTTTCTACTATGACGGAGGTCATACCGCTGCATGCCTCGAAAGCATAATTGCCAATGGATGTCACGCTGTTGGGGATGGTCACGGAAGTTAAACCGCTGCAGTATTCGAAAGCAGAACTTCCTATAGATGTCACGCAGTTGGGAATGGTCACGGAGGTCAAGCCGCTGCATTCATAGAAAGCATTATCGCCGATGGATGTCACACTGTTGGGGATTGTCACTGAGGTCAAACCTCTGCAAGATCGGAAAGCATTTCGTATGGATGTCACCGTTCGCCCTTCATAAATTTCGGGTATGGTAATAGTAGTGCTATACTTAGTTTCATGACCGCTGACATAACAGGTCGATTCGTCATTATTCGCAGTATACTTTACTCCTTGCGAATCACTTACAGTGCCCGAGAACTGAGCAAACGTCAGTAACGAGCAAAGGAGCATTGTTAATGAAGTTAATTGTCTTTTCATAGTCATTATTTCTTTTGTTTTGTTATTTCAAGTGCACAACGGATTGCATTGCCACACTTTGATTGCAAGGCCACACTCCCAAAGAGAGAACCTTTAGGTCAAAGATTGCGACGCCACACTCTCAAAGAGAGAACCGACCCTTCTGTGCTCTTCCGTACATTTGACAGTCATGTCCGCTATCGCTTGCAAAGTTACGAAATTTTCAGGAATTATCGCACTCTAAAACAAAAAAGTTACAGAAAAGTTTGGATTTCATTGCTTTATTCAATAATTATTTATATCTTTGCATCTGGATTTTAAAAGGGATTAGTTTATGGCAGACGATACAAGGGAGAAATTCATAAACCCGTACACCGACTTCGGCTTCAAGAAGTTGTTTGGAACGGAGATGAACAAGGACTTGCTCATCAGTTTCCTCAACGCTCTTTTCAACAACAGTGAGAGGGAGATTGAGGACGTTCAGTATCTGAACGGTGAGAATCTGGGCGATGGCTATGGCGACCGCCGTTCTGTGTTCGATGTCTATTGTACGACCAAGGACGGGAGCCGCTTTATCGTGGAGATGCAGAAGGCTGAACAGACATATTTTAAAGACCGTAGCGTCTATTATGCCACCACGCCTATTCGCCAGCAGGCTCCCAAGGGGAAATGGGACTATCATCTGGAGGATGTCTATACCGTTGGTATCCTGAATTTCGAGTTTCCCAACGATGAATATCCTGCTGACAGCTATCGTCATGATGTAAAGCTGAAGGACGTCGAGGACAATCATGTTTTTTATGACAAGCTGACGTTCGTGTATCTGGAAATGCCCAAGTTCAACAAGACAGAGGACGAACTGGAAACGATGTTCGATAAGTGGATGTTCGTTTTGCGCAACCTATCCCGTTTGCTGGAACGCCCCAAAGCTCTGCAAGACCGTATATTCCAAAAACTTTTTGAGCAGGCGGAAATAGCCAAGTACTCAGATGCAGAACGCAGGTTATACGAGGCAAGCCAGAAGGAATACTGGGATTATACCAGTACGCTGGAGACGGCAGAGCGCAAAGGCGAAATTAAAGGTCTTCAGCAAGGTCTTCAGCAAGGTCTTCAGCAAGGTGTTCAGCAAGGTGTTCAGCAAGAGAAGATAGACACCATTCATCGTTTGCAGGCTATGGGATTGTCTGTTGAGCAAATCGCCCAAGGTGCCGACATGGAGGTTGAAGAGGTAAAAAGACTACTTCAATAGAAGTCAAGTGATAGGTGCACAGTGGATTGCAACGCCACACTTTGTACCTTTAGGTAAAAGAACCGACCCCTCTGTGCACTTAATATAAATAAGGTACGCTGGGCGCGGATGACGTGAATACAAAATTTTAATTTGCTGTTTTTGCCTCCATCCTCCACCTTTTTGTTTAATTGGCTGTTAATAAACGCCTTATGGGTGGAGGATGATTGATGGAGGATGGAGGATAAAGTGCAAAAACGGCAAAAAATGACTAAAAATAATGGCAGTTTATTTGGGAATCTCATATTTTTTGTGTAACTTTGCAGCTAAGAAAATCCTTAGGAAAACAGACTGCTCCACCCCCTGGAGCAACAAGAAATCCTTAGGATAAGTTGAGGAAACCACGGCAACTTCTTGCGGAAATCACCTAGAAAAGTTGAGGAAATCACGGCAACTTCTTGCAGAAATCACCTAGAAAAGTTGAGGTAATCCTCGTAGTTTTTAACCATTAATAGCATAGAAAAATGAACAAGACCAAAGAAACAAACAAACCCGATGTCAGCCAGGAAACCAAACGACTGGTGGACTTCTTGAACGAGAACTATAACTTTCGCTTTAACAGCGTGATGGGATATACTGAGTATCAGAAGAAAAACATCAACTACATGGACTGGACTCCTTTAGACAAACGTGTGCTAAAAGGGATGACGATGATGGTGAGAATGGCGGGCATTGATGCGCGCGACAACGACGTGCGGCGCTATGTCCAGTCGGATCTGATTCCTGAATTCGACCCCGTTGGCGAATACATCTGGGCACAGCGTGACAAGTGGGACGGTAAGGACTACATCCGCGAGTTGGCTCGCAGGGTGCCGACGAAGAATCCGTTGTGGGAGGACTGGTTCTACACGTGGTTCTTAGCGATGGTGCGCCAGTGGCGCGTCGGCAACATCGCGAAATACGGCAACCAGGCTGTGCCGCTGCTCATCTCGGAGCAAGGCTGGAACAAGACGACCTTCTGCGAACAACTGCTGCCGCCCGAACTGAGCTTCGGCTACACGGGCAACCTGCAGCTGAACGATAAGACTCAGGTGCTGAAGCAGATGGCGCAGATGCTGCTCATCAACCTGGACGAGTTCAACCAGATTTCGCCCAAGGTGCAGCGAGGGTTCCTGAAGAACATCATCACGCTGTCGTCTGTGAAGATAAAACCTGCCTATGGCCAGCACGTTGAGGACTTGCCGCGCCGCGCCTCGTTTATCGCTACCACCAACGAGACAAAGGTCCTTGCCGATCCGACGGGCAGCCGCCGCTTCCTCGCCGTGCAACTGACGGGTCCCATCGACGTGAGCACGCGCCCCAACTACGAACAGCTCTACGCCCAGGCTATGGTGGCGCTCCACGAGCACGTGCCGACATACTTCGACGAGGAGCAGACGAGGCAGATCATCGAGTCGAACAGTCAGTTCTGTGAGAAGAGTGCTGCGGAGATGTTCTTCCTGGATTATTTCGAACCAGCCGCCGACGAGACGGAGGGCAAGTGGATGACGGCCTCCGACATCCTGAAGTTCCTGAAGAAAGAGGTTGGCGTCAGCTTGTTGGGCGACGCCTCGCCTGTAGCCCTCGGCCGCAGTCTGACCCACATGGAAGGTTTGAAGAAAGACGAGAAGAAATACGGTAATGCGTATCTCGTAAAGCGCAAAAAACGTTGATTTTGATCATTATCCTCCATCTTCCACCAATCATCCTCCACCCGTAACGTCTTTGTTGAGAGCCAGTTACCCTAAAAGGTGGAGGATGGAGGCAAAATCGAGAAACTGAAATTTCTTACGATACCAAGGAAAAGCGTAAAAAAATGATAAAATCCGAAATAAATGTTTAGTATTGGCAAATAATCCTTATCTTTGTGGCGAAATAGCACGATAAGGCTTTTTTTTGAGAGAAGTAACAGTAACTGTAATAACTAAATACGTTGATGAATATGCAAGTAAAAGGATTGTTGTTTGTCTTAGGGCTGTTGCTGTCGGTGACGGCGAGAGGTACTTCGATTGCAGAAGAACTGAAAGTCGACATCACCGACAAGTTCACCTACTGCTGGGGCAGTTCGGAGAGCGTTACCCACAATGCCGACGGAAGCTTGACGTATAAGAGCAAGGATTGGGGCGGCATGGTCTATAGGGTTGGCGATAAGGACTGGTCGGAATATGTTCAGGTGGTTTTCGAACTGGCAGAACCGTCGCCATGTGCCGTGCAGCCGTTGGTGATCTATCCTGACGACCAGCCCTCAGACGCCCATTATATGAATGCTGGTACGACGACGGCCTATGTTGACCTGTCGCCAGACAAGCGTAAGAAGGTGTCGCAGGTGGCGTTCCAGACGAGCGAAGCGACAACCATTATCATCAAGCGTGTCTATTTGGTCAAGAATAAACTGCCTGACTATGGCGAGCAGAAGGGGCAGCTGAAGATCAGCGAGCTGATGCAGTCGAACATTGACTGTCTGATGGACGACCTGAACGACTTCCCTGACTCCTGGGTCGAACTGTATAACAGCGGAACGACGGCAGTCAGCTTAGGCAAATACAAACTCGGTTTGGAGAATGACGCCGCTTCGGCCTGGCAATTGCCTGCATATAAGGTTGAGCCTGGGCAGTATGTCGTAGTCTATTGCGACAAGGTGGGCGAAAAGTTGCATACCGACTTCCGCTTAGACTCGGGCAAGGGCGGCAGTGTCTATCTGTTCTTCAACGGCGAGGTGGATGACAAGCGCGAGAACATTGAGAAACAGCCTGCACCCAACATCTCGTTAGGCGTCAAGAACGAGTCCGACGATACCTGGGGCTACCAGTATGAGCCGACGCCTGGTGCTGCCAACTGCGGAACACTTTGTGCGAAAAAGAACATTTTGGGCGAACCCGTGTTCAGCGAGAAGGGTAGGGTGTTGACCAGCAGCGCCCGTCTGAAACTGGTGCTGTCGATGCCGGAAGGTACGCCGGAAGGTACCGTCATCCGCTATACCAAGGATGGCAGCGAGCCTACGGCAAGCAGTACGGAATACACGACTTCACCTATTATTATAAATAAGACGACGACGGTGCGGGCAAAGGCTTTCTGTGAAGGCTACCTGTCGCCACGCAGCACCACGCAGTCGTTCATCTTCTTAGGTCGCGACATGACGCTGCCCGTCATCTCGTTGGTGATGGACCAGCGCTACTGGGACGATGCGGCAATCGGCATCCTGCCTAACAACGGCAACGGCTTGCGTAACGACTGGCGCCGTCCCGTCAACTTCGAGTACTTCGAGACGGTGGACAGCGAAAGCCAGCTCAACCAACTTGGCGAGGTTCGCGTGCATGGCGGTGCTACACGAGACGCCAGTCTGAAGTCGCTGGCCATCTATGCCAACAAGCGCTTTGGCGAGAAGCGCTTCAGCTATGAGTTCTTCCCAGACCAGCGGCCTGGCGACACCGAGTTCAAGTCGTTGATATTGCGCAATGGCGGCAACGACTTCAGCTACCTCTATATGCGCGATGCCGTTATCCAGCGCACCATGGCCCAGCACTGCGACCTGGACTGGCAGGCCTGGCGACCCACCATCGTCTTCAAGAACGGTGTCTATAAGGGCATGCTCAACATCCGCGAACGTTCTAACGAGGACAATATCTATACCCATTACGACAAGTTGGAAGACCTGGACATGATAGAGAACTGGGACGAGCTGAAGGAGGGTGACTGGGAGAACTATGACCGCTTCAAGGCGTTCTATAACGAGACGGGTCACACATTAGCCGAGTACGAGCAATGGATGGACGTCACGGAGTTTATGAATCTGATGATCATGAACCTGTACTACAGCAACCGCGACTTCCCTGGCAACAACTTCGTGATGTGGCGACCACGGACTGCCGACGGCCGCTGGCGCTTCATCGCCAAGGATACCGACTTCGGACTGGGACTCTACGGCCACGCCTCAGACTATAACACCATTGCCTGGCTCTACGACAACAACTACGACTCAAGTGCTAATTGGGGCAATAAGCCGGAGTACACCGTGCTGTTCCGCAACATGATGGAGAATACGGAGATCTGCCGTAAGTTCCTTGACCTCGCCGAGGTCTATATGGGCGACTTCCTGAACGAGCGTGGCACGAGAGCCATCTGGGATCCGATGTACGAGATGATCAAGGAAGAGTTCCCTTATCATAAGTCTGCTGTGAATGGCTGGATCAACTATGAGAATGAGCTGAACAACGCCCGCAAGTGGGTAGCTGAACGTACCGACCATTTCTATCAGCAGGTGGCGCAGTTCTATGGCCGCGGAACGCCTACGCCACTGACCGTTAATAAAGAGGTGGAGGCGGACCAGCTCGATGGCGTCACCATCACCATGAACAATATCCAGCTGAGCCAGCCGCTCTTCGACGGCAAGTTCTATATGGGCCGCACGGTAACGCTGAAGGCTACGGGTGGACAACATCCGGTGAAAGGCTGGAAGGTGGTTCAAAAGAACGAAGACGGTACGACGACTGAGCAGACCGTCGATGGTGCGCAGTATAGTTTCGCTATACCTTCCTGTCAGTCGCTCGCCGTCAATGCCCTTTTAGAGACCACAGGCATCAGTAACGCTTCGCTAAATAATAATGAACAAAGAATAAATAATAAATGGTTCACGATAGACGGTAGGCAGTTGAACGGCTATCCGCAACAGCGCGGCATCTACATATATAATGGTAGGAAAGTGGTAGTTGACGTTACGCATTAGGATAAGCCTACCCCCAGCCCCTCCCAATAGGGAGGTGTGTCGACCATTAATAGGCTTCGCGGTATTTGTTTTCGTCCTTGTCCTCGAGCATGGAGAGGTAGCTCTGGTAACGGCTCTGGGCAATGTAGTGGTCTTCGACGGCCTGAAGTACGGCACAGCCTGGTTCGTGGGTGTGGGTGCAGTCGCTGAACTTACATTGCTTGGAGAACTCGAAGATTTCCTTGAAGTAGCTCGTCAGCTCTTCACGCTCCATGTCGAAGGTGCCGAAGCCCTTGATGCCTGGCGTGTCGATGAGCCAGGAAGACCCACCCCCAGCCCCTCCCTGCGAGGGAGGGGAGTAATTACTCTGTGGCAGGGGACTCTCTTTACTCTGTGGCAGGGGAATCATTTCTGAGAAGGTGGTGGTGTGCATGCCGGTTTGGTGGGCGTCGCTGATGTCGGCGGTACGGAGGTTGACACCAGGCACGAGACGGTTGATGAGCGTCGATTTGCCCACGCCGCTGTTGCCGCTGAACAGCGTGATCTTTCCTTCCAGTTTGGAGCGGAGGGCTTCCACGCCTTCGCCTGTCGTTGCAGAGATGGCAAAGCACTCGTAGCCAATGGTCTCGTAGAGCTGTATCATCATCTGCTGATAGTGGCGTTCATCGTCGGAGAGCAAGTCCACCTTATTAAATATAAGGATGACGGGAACGCGGTAAGCTTCGGCTGAAGCCAGGAAGCGGTCGATGAACGTCGTCGATGTCTCTGGCTTGACCACGGTTACGATGAGCATGGCCTGGTCGACGTTGGCGGCGATGATGTGGCTCTGCTTCGAGAGGTTGATGCTCTTGCGGATGATGTAATTGCGACGGTCTTCAATCTCGGTAATCCAGTTCTCGTCGTTCACAGTGACACGGTCGCCGACAGCCACAGGATTAGTGCTCCGAATGCCTTTGATTCGGAAGTTTCCCTTGACTTTACAATCAAGCAGCTGGCCATCGTCCGTCAAGACGGTGTACCAGCTGCCAGTGTTCTTAATGACAAGACCTTTCATAACTTTAATGAGCAATGAAAGCAGTCTTATACTGTCATTATTTCCTTGTTCTTGGCTTCGATGAGTTCGTCCAACTTCTTAATGAACTTGTCGTGGATTTTCTGAAGCTCCAGCTCGGCGTCCTTCTCGTTGTCCTCGCTGAGACCGTCCTTGATGGCCTTCTTCAACTTGTCCTTGATGTCGGCGCGGACGTTGCGGACCTCCACCTTCGCCTTCTCGGCAATCTTGTTACACTGCTTCACCAAGTCGCGACGACGCTCTTCGGTGGGCTGGGGGATGGCTAAGCGGATCACCTCACCGTTGTTCTCCGGCGTGATGCCCACGTCAGAATCCATGATGGCCTTCTCGATGTCGCGGATCTGCTTGCGGTCCCAAGGCTTGATGGCGATGGTGCGGGCATCGGGGGTTGACACGTTGGCTACTTGGTTCAGAGGCACTTTCTGTCCATAAGACAGTACTCTCACACCACTCAGAATGGCTACGTTGGCACGTCCGGCACGAATGCGGTTCAGCTCTTCTTCCAGGAACAATGCTGCCATTTCCATGCGTTCCTCAGCTGAGGATAATGTCTGTTTTACGTCGATCATATTCTTTATAGTTTACGTTTTCTTCGGACAAAGATAGTGGTTTTAATTTGAATGTGCAAGAATTTTTGCAGTTTTAGTTCAAAAAAAGGCAAAAAATTTGGAGAATGTCGTATTTTTCTCTATCTTTGTAGCCTACAAACCTATTATTGCTAATAACAGACCTATGATATTATGAGCCAAAACCGAGCTAAAAATTACTCAAGCCGGATGTTGCTGTCAGTCCTTTTTCTTATAGCACCGCTATCGCTATATGCACAAAAGGAGGCCTTGGAGCATGTCTTTGATGCTGACCATCTCATAGCATACGGCGTGGGACTGCTGCTTATCTCCGTATTCGTATTGCTGTTCTACAACCGTATCTACATTTTCCGGGAACAGGAACAGCGTAAGAAGGAACAGATACAGAACAACCGTCTGGCCCTGGTGTTGCAGACAGGAAACCTCCGCCTGTGGCAGTACATTCCCCAAACCCGTCATTATATCATCCTCACCGAGGAGGGACACTATAGTGCAGAGTACAATCCCGTGGAGTTCTCCCAGTTCTTCGACCGCAGCGACTTTGACGTCCTTCAGAGCAGCATCTTCAATATGTGTGATGGCAAGGAGTACTCGTCGTCAGTACGGGTGAAGGGCGCTAAGGATGAACTTGGCAACCAGCACATCTTCGACATCAATCTATCGATACCTCATCGCGACAAATATGGGCGCTTTCAGGCTATCTTAGGCCTCCAGCGCGACGTGACAAACCAATTGAGGGCGAAGGAGAACGTTGAAAAGCTGTTGATGCGCTTCCATACGGTGTTCAACTCGTCGCTGGTCGATATGATTTACTACGACAACAAGGGCGTCCTGCGCGACATCAACGAGAAGGCCTGCCAGAGTTTCAATGTCCCCAACCGTGAAATGGTGATGACTGGTGAGTTTGTCATCCAGAATAACCCGATGTTTGAGTACATCGAACTTGACAAGTTACAGAACACCCGTACTACTTCTATTGTCGACTGGGTGGATTATTCCGATGACCGCTATCATTTGGATGACTTCAAGTTGGGTGGTAAGATGTATTACGAGTCAACCATCAACCCCATCCGTGACGAGAATGGCATACTGACTGGCGTCTATATGGCGGGACGTAACATTACCGAGATGGTTGAGTCGTTCCATCGTCAGCAGCTGAGTGCTCTCAAACTGAAACAAGCAACCCAGGATATCAGGGACTACATCGAGAACATCAACTACGCCCTGCGCGTCAGCGATGTTCGGCTGGTCAATTACAATCCGGCTACCTTTACCCTGGAACTTTCTAACAACGTCAACGAGACCCAGCTCCAACTCTCGCAACTGCGTTGCATCCGTTTGGCGTCACCACGTTTCCGTCGGCCCGTCTCCAGCGTTCTGAACCGCATGGACCATCGTTCCAACCGTCCCATCGAGCTGACCATCGAGACAGAGATCCGTGACGAGCAGCGCCGACCCATCTGGCTGATGTTTAACATGGTGCCGATGTTCGATGAGAGTGGACACGTGGAACGTTATTTCGGCATGTGCCGTAACGTGACGGAAATGGTAGAAACTGAACAGCGTCTGGCTGTTGAAACCAAGAAGGCTCAGGAAACCGAGTTGCTGAAGCAGTCGTTCCTGACCAACATGAGCTATGAGATTCGTACCCCGCTGAATACGGTAGTAGGCTTTGCCGAACTCTTTGAGTCGGAACACGACCCTGCCGACGAACCTGTCTTTGTCGAGGAAATCAAACGCAACTCCAATTCGCTGTTGCAGCTGGTCAACGACATCCTGTATCTGTCGCGCCTCGATGCCAATATGATAGAGGTGAAACGGCAGGACACCGACTTCCCCATACTGTTTGACTCCTACTGTCAGATAGGCTGGAGTAATATAAATCCCAATGTCAAGACCATGATCGACAATCCTTACGAACAGCTTGTAGTCGATATTGATCAGGAGATGCTTGGCAAGGTTATCAATATGCTTTGCCGCTGTGCAGCCATGTATATCGAGAAGGGCTATGTCCGTGCCAAGTACGAGTATCGTCATGGTGCGTTGTCCATTACCATCGAAGATACTGGAGAAGGTCTCGATGCAGAGTCGTTGAAGCATGCCTTCGATCGCTTTGCCCGCACTGGTGATGACGAAATTTGCGGAACAGGTCTTGACCTGCCCATCGTCAAGGCACTGGTTGAATTGATGGGTGGTACGATAGAGTTGCAGTCGGAAAAGGGCAAGGGCTCGGTAGCCTGGGTGTCCATCCCCTGTGAGGCCAAGTCCATCGAGTTACGTCGTGAAATGATAGAATAACCCCAAACAAGCGTTTCTTATGATACTATTATATAATACCTCATTCCTGTTAAGTGTCCAGATGCCCGGAGCCTTTACCAGCGTGCTGATACTGCTCGTTTTGGTCATTTTTGTCGTTGTGCTGGTGAGGAACCGCTTCATTTACCTCCGTATTCGTCGCCGTCGCAACAAAAGCCAAGCGACTTACAACATGATAGAACAGGCTATCAAGACCACCCAGAACGACGTTGTCCACTATGTCCTGCGCGACGGCATGATCTATAACCTCTATGGTCACCTCTATCCTGACCCTGGCATCAGCGTAGAAGAATGGAAGAAGTATGTACATCCAGAGGACTTTGAAGAGACACTGGGTCGTTTCCGTCAGCTGATTTCTGGCGAAACGGCACGCGATGAGTTCTACTATCGCTGGGATGCCAATATGGGTAAGGGAGAGCCTAAGTGGAACTATCTGCATAATGTCAGTGTGGCGGAGTATGATGCCGATACGAAACAGCCGTCCGCCATTATCAGCACCCTCTGGGACGAAGGCGAACTCAAGAAAGAAGAGCAGGAAGGAGAGGAACTGGCTTATAAGTATCAGCAGATCTTCGAGAACTCCATCATTGGCCTGTCGTTCTATACGCCTGACGGCTGGCTGCTGAACTCCAACAAAATGATGCGTGAGATTTGCCACTTCGATAGCGAGGAGGCCGATGCTTTCTTCTCGAATATGAACCTCTTTGAACTGTCGCCATTCCGTGAGTGCTGTGACAAAAATAATCTTGAGGAACTTTGGATTTGCCACCAGAGCGTCGTTCCTGAGCGCGACATTTGTGACTATCTGGAAACCCGTCTGCACCCCATCCGCGACGACGTGGGTAACCTGATTTACATAGCTATTGCAAGCCGTAATGTCTCTGAGGAGCGCGAGATGTACCAACAGGCCAAGCTCAACGACACCCAGATACAGAAGGCCAACGAAGAGATACAGCGTTATGAGGAGGAGCTGCGCTACATGATGGAGGCCTGTCGGATGCGCGTCTGGCGTTCGTCGTTCAAGGATAATACCATCAGTTTCTATCAAGGATTGAGCGAAGAGATTCTTAAGATTTCTTTCCACGATCTGGCCGACTACTTCGTGGACGACCGCGAAAGCATTGCGACCCACTTTGCTAATCCATCCCAATTCTATACCACTGCCATGAGCTATGTGGGACGTATGAAACCCGTGTTCGGCGAAGGTGGCGATCCCAAGTGGGTACAGCTGGACAGCATTCCGCTGTACGATGAGGACGGACAGCTGACTGGTGCCTTCGGACTGATTCGTAACATCAATAACCTGATGGAGAAGCAGGAACAGCTGAAGCAGGAGACGGAGCGTGCCAACGACGCTGGTCGCCTGAAGTCGGTGTTCTTGGCCAACATGACGCACGAAATCCGTACGCCGCTGAATGCCATCGTCGGTTTCACGGACGTTCTTCAGCTTATAGAGTCGCCAGACGACAAGCGTGAACTTATCCGACTGATCCATAACAACTGCGACATGCTGCTCCGACTCATCAACGACATCTTAGTGCTGACCAACGTCGATGCCAACAATATGGAGATTAAGCCCGTGGAGTCGGACATCGTTCCAGACTTCGACAGTCTCGGCCAGACTCTGGCACAGCGTGTCCAAGAGCCAGGCGTGGAGTTTATTGTCGACAACCCCTACGAGCGTTGCGTCACCTATTTGGACAACGACCGCATGGACCAGGTGCTCACCAACTTTGTGACGAATGCCGTGAAATACACCCATCAAGGACACATCCGTTTGGGCTATCGTGTAGAGGAACGCCACGGCAAGTCAGGCATCTATGCCTACTGCGAGGATACGGGAAGCGGTATTCCAAAGGATCAGTGCGAGCGCATCTTCGAACGCTTCGTCAAGTTGAACGATTACATTCAGGGTACAGGTATAGGACTTTCCATCTGTAAGGCTATCATTGAGAAATGTGAGGGTGATATAGGTGTCGAGAGCGAGGTAGATCAAGGCTCTACGTTCTGGTTCTGGGTGCCCGCTGAAATCAAGGAACTGAAAGTTAAGGAGAACGCATGACAAGAATAAACAATTATTCGTTCATTGGCGCGCTGACCAGGAAGTTGGGCGTGCTGCTCCTGCTGCTGTTAGTAGGCAATGTCTCGCCTCTGCGTGCTGCCAACGACAGTACGAGGGTATTCACCGAACAGCATCCGTTGGTCTATGAAGATGCCTGGGATCTCTGGCCGTATGTCTTCCTCAATGAGTACGGTGAGGCGGTGGGCTATAACATCGACTTGCTGAAGCTCCTGCTCAAGGAGTTGGACATCCCCTGCGTTGTCAAGCTGAAACCCACGAAAGAGGCGCTGGAAGACCTGAAGAACGGACGTTCCGACCTGATGTTTGGTATGGATGCCCATTTCCATGACGACTATGCCCATTATGGTAAGAATGTCATTCAGGTGTTTACTCACAGCGTGATACACAAGAAGGATGCCCCTACTTCTATCAAGAAACTGGAAGACCTGTCCAAGCATCGCGTCATTGTTCATGGCGGCAGCTTCAGCCACCACTACATGCAAAAGCGTGGCTGGGGTGCCAATGCCATTCCCTACGACGACATGCAGGAGGCCGTGCAGCTTGCCCACCATAAAGATGATGCACAGATTGTCTGGAACACGTTGTCGCTGAAGTGGCTGATACGCAAGTTCCAGTTTGACGACCTGGAGCTGACGCCCATCAACGTTCCACATGGCGAATACAAGTTCATGTCGAACAACCAGCAGCTGCTAAACCAGTTGGACAGTGTCTATTCCCTCCTGAGTGCCAGTGGCCAGCTGCAAGTCATCCAGAACAAGTGGTTCTATCCTGAGCGTAAGGATACTGGCATTCCGGGGTGGATATGGCATGTGGTTATCGCTTTGGTACTGCTGACCATTGTTATATTAATCTACTATTTCTTCTACCGTCGTTACGAGAAGCGGATGACAAGCAACGTGCGTACAGTCAACAACCGTCTGGCGTTGATTCTTAAGACCAGCCATGTACGCCCCTGGATTTATCACGTTGCCACCAATACCATTACCAAGTTTGACGAGCAGGGTAATCCCATGGTTGGTGAACAGACGCCCATCTACTTCCTCAGTAACATCGATGCTGACGATGGACAGCGTATTATGGATGTACTGCAGCAGATGAAGGATAGAAAGGTGGAAAAGCAAATCCTTGATGTGGAGGCTACGATGCCTGAAGACGACAGCCGGCGTTCGCTGACAGTTTCCCTTTCAGTATTACGTCGTGGCAAGGATGGGACTCCCGTCGAGATTATAGGAACAACAAGTGACGTTACTGCTGAAAAACAGCGCCAGCAGCTGGTAAAGGACTCCATGCTCCGATATCAGGCTATTTTCAATAACGCTATGGTCGATACGGTGGCTTATGATGAGCATGGTGTGATGACGGCCTTAAACGAAAAGGCTACCGAGGCCTTCAACTGTCCGACGGACGAACTCTTGAAGGCTGGTATTACCTTCATGGATGTGCTGGACTTGGACAACGTCACGCCCGAGAATATTGACTTTACTTACCTCACGCAGTTCTTCAGTCCTGGTGACGGACGTTCAATAGAGCGTTACATGAGGAACCCCGATAAATACTACGAACTGCAGTTAGTACCTCTGCGCGACGCCAATGGAAAATTATTGTCGGTATTCGGTACTGGTCGCGATGTCACCGAGGTGGCTAAGTCGCATGCCCGTCAGAAAGCCAATAGCGTCGAGTTGGAGCGTGTCAACGAGGAAACCGGCAGTTATATCCGAAACATTGACTACGTGATGAAGAACGGTGGTGTGCGTATGGTCAGGTATTCTCCTAAAACACATATGCTGACCGTCTATAGCGAGATAGGCCACGTGCAGTACCGTCTGACCCAGACCCGTATTCTCGCCTTGCTGGCCAATGACTCGAAAAGAGTATTACTTCGTTTGCTCAATGCTATGGACAACTGCCAGATGACACCAGTCAAATCTTCTATTACCACCGCAATCAGCCTGAAGGGTGGAATACCGCTGTCGCTCTATGTCTCGTTCATTCCAACTTTGGGAGCCGACGGTAAAGTAGAAGAGTATTTTGGTATGTTACGTGACATCAGCGAAATCAAGGCTACTGAGCGTCTGTTGGCTCAGGAAACAGCTAAAGCTCAGGAGGTGGAGATGGTGAAGCAGGCTTTCTTGCGAAACATGAGTTACGAAATCCGTACCCCGTTGAGTTCAGTGGTAGGTTTTGCGGAACTCTTCGATTCCGAACATTCGGATAAGGATGAGACGTTGTTCATCAACGAAATCAAGGAGAACTCCACCAAACTGCTGGCACTTATCAACAACATTCTGTTCCTGTCGCGACTGGATGCCCAAATGATAGAATTCAACCTGAAGACGGTCGACTTCGCGGCAAGTTTCGATGCTATCTGTCAGTCGGCATGGCTCGATTATCAGCGACCAGAAGTAGACTATATTGTTGACAATCCCTTCCTGCACCTGATGGTGGATATTGATTTGTCGAATCTCAGCATTGTCATCAACCAAATTGTGGCCAATGCTGCCCAGAACACGAAGAAAGGCTATGTCCGTGTAGGCTGTGGCTATACGGGCGAGGCCCTGTCTCTCTCGTTCCAGGATACGGGATGTGGCATTCCAGAAAATGTGTTGGAGCATATCTTCGACCGTTTCGTCACCACTGGCTCCACTGGCACAGGCTTAGGATTGAGCATCTGTCACGACATTGTCGAGCAGTTGAACGGCCGCATTACCATCAAGTCTGAGGTAGGGCGCGGTACTATCCTTTGGGTTACCATCCCCTGCAAGTGCAGCGAGTTTGTTAAAAAGTAAGAACAACAGTACCAAAGAGAGTAAAACAGCAACAGCATCATGAAGATAATCATATTGTTCCTCTGTCTATTCATGTCCTCAGCAGCGTCGGCCCGCGACTTCTATGGCTATACCAATGAACGTCCGTTGACCATTGTCTGTGACTGGGACTTCAGACCTTACGAGTTCATGAGCAGCAACGGTACGCCGACGGGTTATAACGTTGAGGTGCTCGACCTGATATTTGACAAGTTGCAGATTCCTCATAAGTATGTCATGCTGGAGTGGAGTGTGGCTACCGAGAAGTTTGACAGGCATGAGGCCGACCTCATTCATGCGGTGGCTTTTTCCTACAGGAGTCGACCGTACATCACAACCAAGAAGTATGTCAATTACTACAACCTGTGCGTAGCTCGGCGTTCCGACACTCCCCCTCTTCGTAGTTTCAAGGACTTGAAGGAAGGTGACCTGCTGGTTCTCAAGAAGGACGACTATGCCTCACTGGTCGTTAATGAGCTGAAAGACATTGAATTCTCTACCATGTATGCCTCGCCCAAAGACGGACTGACGGGTGTGCACAATGGTGTCTATCCTTATTATATATGGGGAGAGTTGCCTTTGAAAAACAAAATCAAGGAGTTGGGACTGGACAGTATTGTGCTCGATGATATTGATATCCCTGACAGTGAACTGCGCATGATAGGTTACGACAAGGATATTGTCGACCTCATTGACGACGAATATACCCGTCTGGAACAGGCTGGCGATTTACAGAAGATTCACGACCGCTGGTTTAACCCGGAGCGTGTCCACGACGACGCATCACCCGTGGCACTGTTTATCATTGTAGGACTGGCGTTTGTGGTCATCTTGGCTTTCTTGCTGAACCGTGTCACTACGCAGCGCGTCCGCTCTGCGGTCAACCGAAGTAAAGAAATTAACCAGATGATGGAGCAGGCTCTGAACATGGGAGAATACTACGTTTTGGTTTGGGACTTCCATAGCAATATGCTACTGAACCGCTATGGCGACATGTTGCCTGCCGAGGGCATGGCTCCTGATGTATTCCTGACTTTCATGAAATCTGACGAAGCCCCTGTCCTGCACGAATTGAATTATAAGCTGTCAACGGGTGCCATCGACCACTTCGACTTGGAGTTCTCTTTTAACCAGGGTACTCATGAAGCTCCAGCCTGGCATCGCTATTATGGCAGCGGTCTGGCAGAGATGGAAGGTGGCAAGGCCCGCTTCTTATATTACGCCATCAAGGACATTACCCGCCAGCGTGAGGAAGAGCGAAGTACAATGCAGTTAGGCGAGATGTATCACAAGATTTTCGAAACCAACTTCGTTCCCATGTCGTTCTATGATGCCAACGGACGGCTTATCAATGTCAACAAGAAGATGCGTGAACTCTGTGAATTTAATGAAGAGCGTGAGCAATACTTCTACGATACCTCGCTTTTCGACGACCCGGGCATCAAGCCAGGTTTCGACCCCAATAGTCGTGAGCCCTACTACTTCTGCATGAGCCTTGACTATCCTGAACTGGGCATTAAGAAGTGTACTGAGACTCGCATCCTGCCTATCTTCGATGACGAGGATAAACTGATATACTATATCGCCACCTGTCTTGATGTTACAAACGAACGTCAGCTGTATATTGAGCAGCGTGACCATGAGCACCAACTGCGTACGGCCATTGAAGAGAACCAACGGTATGAGGAGCAGTTACGCTATTTGTTGGAAGAGAGTGATATGTATGTGTGGACTTTCAACATCAATGAGAAGCTCATCAAGTTCTCGCGTAGCCTCCGAGAACCGGAATTCACTGAGACGTTGGAGACTTATTTCGCCGGCATGGATGAGAAGAACCGCCACGACGCCATGCAGGTCATGAAGGAAACCGTCATGCAGGGCAAGCCTTTCACGGCCGTTCATGAGTTCCAGGAAACTCCAGTCAACAAGCAACATGCGTGGTATTCCATCAGCGGTATGCCGGTACACGAGAAGGACGGCTCTGTTAAGGAGTACTTCGGTTTGGTTCGTAACATTACCGACCTGATGAAGGCCCAGCAACTGCTACGCGACGAGACGTTGCGTGCTGACGACTCAGGCCGCATGAAGAGCGCCTTCCTTGCCAACATGACGCACGAGATTCGCACACCGCTCAATGCCATCGTAGGCTTTAGCGACCTGCTGCAGGTGGTGGAGACCAGCGCGGAGCGCAAGGAGTTTATCCGCATCATCCGAAACAACTGCGACATGCTGCTCCGACTTATCAACGACATTTTGGAGGCTTCCAGCATGGGACAGTCGCTGGCTATCGAGGCTGAGGCCATCGACCTCTCTCATGTCTTCGACGACATCTGCCAGACGCTTGCCCAGCGTGTGGAAAATCCAAATGTGGAGTTCCAGAAGGACAATCCTTATGACTCTTGTCCTGCCGTTCTTGACAAGGGACGTTTGCAGCAGTTGCTTACCAACTTCGTCACCAATGCCGTCAAGTACACCGAGCAGGGACATATCCGCGTAGGCTACCAGAAGTCGGCGAAACCTTCAAAAGACGGAAAGATTCCCACAAATCCCAAAAAGCTTGATGGTTTCTACTTCTACTGCGAGGACACAGGTGCTGGTATTCCCAAGGAAAAGCAGGCTGACGTCTTCAAACGCTTCGTCAAGCTCAACGATTTCGTGCAGGGTACGGGACTTGGACTTTCCATCTGTCAGGCCATCGTTGAGAAGTGTGGCGGTAAGATTGGCGTCAAGGGCGACGTGGGTGTTGGATCTACATTCTGGTTCTGGATTCCCCGAGAGATGAAAGACCTCAAGGATTAGACATAGAACGAGCCGAGCGAAAGCCCGGCTCGTTTAGTTTGTTAGAAGAACAGTGCCTTCTTAGAAGAACAGCGCCTTCTCTAACCAATAGACCAGAATACCCGATAGGTAGCCTACGAAGACGATCCACGTCATCTTCTTCAGATACCAGCCGAAGGTGATCTTCTCTAAGCCCATGACGACGACGCCAGCAGCAGAACCGATGATGAGCAGCGAGCCGCCCACGCCGGCGCAGTATGCCAAGAGCTGCCAGAAGATGCCGTCGACGGCCAGGTCACCGGCAGCCTGGACAGGATACATACCCATGCAACCAGCCACGAGCGGTACATTGTCGACAATAGACGAGAGCACACCG